>JACQHS010000117.1 GCA_016198915.1 Candidatus Omnitrophota bacterium | reverse complement strand
GCCGGGGGTTCTATCGCCGGTTCGGTCTGTGCCGGATCTGTTTCCGCGAAATGGCCTGGCGCGGTGAGATTCCAGGCCTGGTGAAAGCCAGCTGGTAGTGCCATGGCGATCAGTGATTCGATCGGTGACGGACTGACAAAACTCCGCAACGCCTCGCAGGCGTTGCACCCGACGGTGGATCTGCGGGCCTCCCGCATGCTGGAGCAGATCCTCGCCGTGCTCAAGCAGGAGGGGTTTATCCGGACGTATAAGACGGTCGGAGAGCAGCCCACGCAGCGATTCCTGCGGGTGTACCTGAAGTATATGAAGAAGCGGCCCGTCATCACGGAGCTGGTCCGCGTGTCCAAACCAGGCAAGCGCGAATACCGCAAGGCGGCGGCCCTGCCTCGCGTTTTGAGAGGGCTGGGGCTGGCGGTCGTGACCACCTCCAAGGGATTGATGGCTGAACGCGACGCCTACCGGCAGCGCATCGGCGGCGAGATTGTCTGTTATGTATGGTAAACGAAGTGGTCAGTGGTTAGTGGTCAGTGGTCAGTGTGGCCACCGATCACCGATCACCGATCACTGGTCACTGGCCGATGTCTAGGATCGGACGCGCACCCATCGCCATTCCTCAAGGCGTCAAAATTAGGCAGGAGGACCGCCAGGTCTTCGTCGAGGGGGCCAAGGGCAAGTTGGCCATCTCGCTGCCCGTGGAGATCACGGTCGCGGTCGCTGACGGCTCGCTCACCGTGGCGCGAAGCAGCGAGGACAAGCCGGTCAAAGCGCTGCATGGGCTCTACCGAGCGCTCATTGCCAACATGGTGCACGGCGTGGCCACGGGATTTTCCAAAGAACTGGAGATCGTCGGTGTCGGCTTTCGAGCTCAGCTCCAAGGCAAGTCATTGACGATTCAGGTCGGGTACTCCCACCCGGTGGTGGTGCCGATCCCCGAGGGCATTATCGTGGAAGTCCCCAAGCCGACGTCGGTGATCGTGAAAGGCGCCGATAAACATTTGGTCGGACAGTTCGCCGCAGATCTGCGCCAGATCTTCCCGCCGGAGCCATATAAAGGGAAGGGAATCAAGTACGCGGGAGAAGTCATTCGTCGGAAAGCCGGCAAGGCGGCGACGGGTGCAGCGGCAAAGGCGGCCTAATGAAACCGACGAATCCTCGGGCGGCAGGACGCCAGGCGCGGCATCGGCGGCTCCGAAAGAAGGTCATCGGATTGCCGGAGCGTCCGCGCCTGTGCGTGTTCCGCAGCCACAAACATCTCTACGTCCAGTTGGTGGATGACCTGGCGGGCAAGACCCTCCTGGGGCTCTCCACGCGCGATGAGCCCTTCAAAGGGGCCGGCTCCAAGGGCACTGTGTCCGCCGCGGCAGAGCTGGGCAAGCTCGTGGCGGCGGCAGCCCGCCAACAGGGCATCGCGAACGTCGTGTTCGACCGCGGGGGCAACCACTATCACGGGCGGGTCAAGGCGCTGGCGGACGCGGTCCGCGCCGGGGGGCTCCACGTCTAATGGCCCGTGAATTCCGCCGTGGCGACGGTCGAGGGCCGGCTCAGCCGAGAGAGGGGCCGCAGCTTCTCGAGAAGCTGATCAGCATCAACCGGGTGGCCAAGGTCCATAAGGGCGGCAAGCGGCTCGGATTCAACGCGCTGGCCGTCGTGGGGGATGGAAAAGGCCGCGTGGGCATCGCGTTGGGCAGATCAAACGAGGCGGCCGATGCCATCCGCAAGGGATTCACGCAGGCCCAGCGGGACATGGTCGTGATCTGTCTCAAGGGGACGACCATTCCTCATGAAGTGATGGGGATCGCCGACGCGTCGCGCGTACTGCTCAAACCCGCAAGCCCGGGAACAGGCATCATTGCGGGGGGACCGGTCCGCGCCGTGTGCGAGGCATGCGGGATCCGCGACATCTTGACCAAGAGCCTTGGGTCCAACAACGCCGTGAATCTGGTGAAAGCCACGTTGGCGGGTCTGCAGTCGCTGGAGCAGGCCGAAACGATTCAGCAGCGACGGCGACTGACGGTTGAAGTGGCGGGTGAGGGCTGAGCATGGATATCAGCACGATTCCCGCCGTGCCGGGAGCCCGCCATCGCAGGAAGCGCGTGGGGCGTGGCATCGGTTCCGGCCATGGCAAGACCTCGACGCGGGGCCAAAAGGGCCAGCGCGCGCGCACCGGCTCCAGGAAGCACCCGGGGTTTGAAGGCGGGCGCAATCCGCTCATCCGACGGCTTCCCAAGCGCGGCTTCCGGCAGAAGGCGACCGGCCGTCCGCAGTCCGCGCAAATCGTGAACGTCAGGTCCCTGGAGCGGTGTACGGCCGGGGAGCGCATCACCCCTGAGCGTCTTGAGGCGCTCGGTCTGGTCCGGTCAGCGTCGGGCCGGATCAAGCTGCTCGGCGACGGCACGATGACGAAGCGGTTGACCATCGCCGTCCATCAGGTGAGCGACGCGGCGAAGGCCAAAGTGGAACAGGCCGGCGGCACCGTCGAACTCCTGACCACAGAACCACAGAAGAGCCACAGAATCACAGAAGGTACAGCATGACGATGACGCCGTCTCTGTGTCTCTGTGTGGTTTCTGTGCCATCTGTGGTGTAAATGTTTCGGTTACTCAGCGCATTGGTGAACGCATGGAGCATTCCGGAGTTACGCAAAAAACTGCTGTTCACGTTCTCGATGATCGCCATCTACGAGGTGGGGCTGTTCATCCCGGTCCCCGGCGTGAATGGGGCGGAGCTGGGCCGCATCTTCAACGAGCTGGCGCAGCAGTCCGGCGGGGGGCTGCTCAGCCTGATGGATATGTTCACCGGCGGGGCCCTCTCGCAGGCGACGGTCTTTGCGCTGGGGATCATGCCGTACATCAGCGCGACGATCATCGTCGAAACGCTCCTCGCGCGGGCGATCCCAGCCTGGGAGAAACTCGTCAAGGAGGGGCCGGCAGGCTACCGGAAGCTCCATCAGTATTCGCGCTACTTGACGATTGTCTTGGCGGTCGTCAACTCCTTCATGTACGCGATGGTGCTCGAGCGGGCGATTCCGGCCCAGTTCAACGTGCAGATCGTCCTCTCTCCGGGGCTTGGGTTCCGGCTCTTGACCGTGCTGACGATGACCGGCGGGATGGCGCTCATCATGTGGCTGGC
>JACQHS010000118.1 GCA_016198915.1 Candidatus Omnitrophota bacterium | reverse complement strand
GTGCCGGTGTTTCCGTTCCATACCTGGCTGCCGGACGCGCACGTGGATGCGCCCACCCCCATCAGCGTCCTGCTGGCCGGGGTGCTGCTGAAGATGGGCGGCTACGGGTTCTTCCGGATCAGCTACCCGCTGTTTCCGGAGGGAGCGGTGTGGTTCGGGGGGGCGATGGCGGCGCTGGGGATGATCAACATCGTCTACGGCGCGCTGGTCGCCATGGCGCAGACCGACTTCAAGCGGCTGGTGGCCTACTCGTCGGTGTCGCACATGGGGTTCGTGCTGCTGGGGCTGGCCAGCCTCACCCCGCAAGGGATGAACGGGGCGATGCTCCAGATGTTCAACCACGGCACGATCACGGGTGCCATGTTCTTGCTCGTTGGTGTGCTGTACGAGCGGACGCACACCCGCGATCTCAACGCGTTCGGGGGGTTGGGCGCTCGCGTGCCGGTGTATGCGGCGATGCTGATGTTCTTCAGTTTGGCTTCGCTGGGCCTGCCCGGGCTCTCCGGGTTCGTCAGTGAGTTTCTCTCCTTGGTGGGCGCGTTTGGGCCGTGGCGGGTGTACACGATCGTGTCCGTCCTGGGGATTGTGGCGGCGGCCGCGTACATGCTGAAGGTGATGCAGCAAGTACTCCTCGGGCCGCTCAACGAGAAGTGGCGCAGCCTGCCGGACATGACGCCGTGGGAGCTCCTGACCGTCGTGCCGCTGCTGGTGATTGTCCTGGCGCTGGGGGTCTATCCCCTCCTCATGCTGCATCTGCAGGATCCTGCGCTCCGCAACCTCATCGCCCACGTCCTCGGACACTAGGACATCAATGACGAAAGCACCAAGCACCAAATCCCAAGCACCAAACAAATTCCAAGCCCCAAATCCCAAGCACCAAACGTTTGGAATGTGGTGCTTGGAGCTTGGTGCTTATTTGGAATTTGGGATTTGGAATTTGGTGCTTTCCTCTGGTATTGCTCAATGAGTACCATCTTGCTCGAAAGCCTGGCTGCGTGGTGGCCGGAGGTCGTCTTGAGTCTCGGCGCCCTGCTGGTGGTACTGGCCGGTGTGTGGTCAAAGCGTTCCGGCCCGGCGCTTGCCGTGACGTGGGCGGCGCTCCTGGCGTCCGCCATCGCGTTGTGGCAGGCCCCGGTGCCGCCGGCGACGGCGACGTTCTTTGGCTTGATCATCTGCGATCCCTTCAGCCTAGCCTTCCGCTGGCTGGCATTGGGCGTGACCGCGATCGTGATTCTGCTCGTCATGGGATCATCCGAGGTCTCGGAACGCGTGCGGGGAGAGTACCTCGGTCTGCTGTTGCTGGTCGCGGTGGGCCTCATGCTGATGGCGGAGGCCAATCATCTCCTCATGGCGTACGTCGCCATGGAATTGGTTAGCCTCAGCGGCTACGTCCTCGTCGGGCTCCTGGACGATTCACGCTCCGCCGAGGCGTCGTTGAAATATTTGCTCTTCGGCGCGCTCGCCTCCGGGGTCATGCTGTTTGGCATGTCGCTGCTCTTCGGGCTGACCGGCGAGCTTGCGTTTCCTGAGCTGCTGCGCGCCACGTCGTCGCTGGCAGGTCCTCAGGCCGCGGCACTCCTCGTTGCGGTCATGCTGATGCTCGCCGGCCTGGCGTTTAAGATCTCCATGGTCCCGTTTCATCTGTGGACGCCGGATGCGTACGAGGGGGCGCCCGTTGCGGTGACAGCACTCCTCTCTGTCGGGCCCAAAGCGGCGGGGCTGGCCCTGTTGTGGCGGCTGATGGCCGCCCTGCTGCCGGCGTGGACGACCGTCGCCCCCCTGCTGGCAGTGCTCACCGTGATGACGATGACGCTGGGCAACCTCGTCTCGCTCGTGCAGACCAACATCAAGCGGCTGTTGGCCTATTCAACGATCGCCCAGGTCGGCTATCTTTTGATTGGGTTCGTCGTCAACACGAAGCTGGGCCTTGAGGCGCTGCTGCTCTATTTGGTCGCCTACCTCTTCATGAATCTTGGGGCCTTCGCCTGTGTGGCGGCGGTCGTCAATGAGACCGGCAGCGAGGCGCTTGAGGCGTTCCGCGGGCTCTCCAAGCGCGCGCCGGTCCTGGCGCTGTTGTGCACGCTGTTTCTCTTGTCGCTTGCCGGCATCCCACCGCTGTTGGGATTTTTTGGGAAGTTCCTCCTGTTCGGCTCCGCCCTCCAGGCGGGCCAGGCGGAGCTTGCCGTCGCCGGCGTCCTCAACAGCGCGATCGCGCTGTACTACTATGTCAATATCATCCGGCTGATGTACCTCGTCGCCCCGGAGCGCGCCGGAGCGCTGACCGCCCCCAGGCCGCTGCGCGTCGCCCTCGTGATCTGCGGGGTCGCGACACTTTTTCTGGGGCTGTTTCCCAGCACGCTGCTGTCGCTGGTGGAGCACGCCGCTTCGCTGAATCTCCTCTAGCCGCGTTTTTCGCCCTGTGCTATAATCCCACCGCTGTGACGCGACGCTCAGACCCGTCTTCCTGGGTTCGGCAAGCCGGGCTCTTGACGTCCATCCCCGCTGTGCTGCTGGTTGGTCCTGCGCTCGGCTACTACCTTGGGACGGCGCTTGACGCGCGATGGACCGCCGCACCCTGGGGAATGGTCGGGGGGATCGTCTTGGGTGCTACCGCCAGCGTCCGCGTCATCATGCAGCTCATCCGCCAGTCTCGAGATCTGAACCGCCATGACTGATCGGGCGCTGACGTTCCTGCCGTTTGCCGCCGGTGTGCTGGCGGGCGCACTGTGGAATGCCGCCAACCTGTGGTGCTTGTCGCGGGCGGTGGGCGCGTGGCTTAACCCTCAGCGGACCCGGCGTCAGCAGATCGGCTGGTTTGTGGTGAAATTCCCGCTCCTGTACGCCGCCGCGTTTGGCCTCATGCAGATCCCCGGAGTTTCGCTGATCGGGTTTGGGATCGGCTTTACGGTCGTGCTTGGATCAGCGGTCTTCGTGGCCTTGAAGGCGCTGCGCCAATCTCAGCACTCCCTTCCGGCCCATGGCGGTTGAAGCCACCCCCCACGCCGCCGAGACGATCCCGGAGCTGCCGAATCTCATCACGCTCCTGAGCCACCGGTGGCACGAGATCCCCTGGGTGGCCTGGCTCCATCAGTGGGAGAACATCGTCTTCTCGGCGGGGGTGGCGCTCGCCC
>JACQHS010000120.1 GCA_016198915.1 Candidatus Omnitrophota bacterium | reverse complement strand
TTCGCTTTCGTCACCGCCGCACGGCGCCTGGCGGCTTGGGCCCCTGCGGTGACCAGGCTCACCAAGATGCCGAGAATCGCGATGACAACGAGCAACTCAACGAGAGTGAACCCCGCGCGAAAGTGGGAAGTGGAAAGTGGGAAGTGGGAACACGACCAGCCGGACCCGTTCTTACTTCCGACTTCCGACTTCCGACTTCCGACTTCTCGTCGCTTTCTACTCATAGTCTTGAGTCTCCCTAATCATCTCCCCCACGGTCGTCACTCCCGCCAGCACCTTGGCAATCCCATCCTCCCGCAGCGACCGCATCCCCTCTTCGCGCGCTTTCGCGCGGATCTCCTCCACGCTCGCCCGCTCGATAATCAGCGGGCGGAGTGCCTCGCTCATCTCCAGAAACTCGTAGGCGCCGGAGCGCCCCTTGAAGCCGATGCCGCTGCACGCCTCGCAGCCCACCGGCTTCATCAGCGGCTGCGTCAATTGATCCGCGGTCAGGTGGAGCGCGGCCAGATCCTCCGGGGTCGCGTCGTAGGGCGCGCGGCAGCTGGGGCAGAGCCGTCGCACTAACCGCTGGGCCAGCACCCCGCTGACGGTTGAGGTCACGAGAAACGGCTCCAGCCCCATGTCCAGCAGCCGTGTGACAGCACCCGGCGCGTCGTTGGTGTGCAGCGTCGAAAACACCAGGTGTCCGGTCAGCGCCGCCTGGACCGCCACCTGCGCGGTCTCCTGGTCGCGGATCTCTCCCACCATGATGACGTCCGGATCGTGCCGGAGGATGGACCGCAGGGCCGTGGCAAAACTCAGCTGGATCTTCGGGTTGATCGCGACCTGCACGAGCCCCTCGATATCATACTCCACCGGATCCTCGGTCGTGATGAGCTTCACCTCCGGCGTGTTGCGCTTGGCCAAGCAGCAGTAGAGTGTTGTGGTCTTGCCGGCCCCGGTCGGCCCGGTCACCAGCAGCATCCCGTGCGGGCGCGCGATGATCTGTTCGATGGTCTGCTGCATCGCCGCATCCATCCCCAGATCGCCCAGCGTCATGTTCAATGCCCCACGGTCCAGCACCCGCATAACGATGCTCTCGCCGTACACCGTCGGCAATGTGGAGATGCGCAGATCGATCGGGCGGTCTTTGACGGTCAAGAGAATGCGTCCGTCCTGCGGCAGGCGCGATTCGGCCACGTCGAGGTTGGCGAGCACTTTGAGCCGTGAGGAAATGGCGAGTGCTAAGCTCTTGGGCGGCTGGGCCACCTGGTAGCATCGGCCGTCGATCCGGTAGCGGATGTTGACGTCGCGCTCAAAGGCCTCGACGTGGATGTCGGAGGCGCGCCTGGCGACGGCCTCCAGCAACACCGTGTCCACGAGCCGCACGACCGGGGCCGCGCTGGCCAGCTCGACGAGTTTGGCGCTGTCCTTCGCCGCCGAAGCCGCCTCGGCCGCCGCGGAGCCGGCCTGCGCGAACGCCTCCGCCAGCGTCTGGACCTTGAGCTGCGCGTCCTGTTCAGCCATGAGATCGGTACTTGCTCATTCTCCTGCGATGACGCGCAGGACTTCGGACAACGTGGTCAGCCCCTCGCGGATCTTGGCGCAACCGTCGTCCCGCAGGCCGCGCATGCCTTCCTTGACCGCCTGGGCGCGAATGGCGGAGGCGGACGCCTTGGCGACGATGAGCTTGCGCAGCGCATCGCTGATCACTAACAGCTCAAAGATGCCCACCCGCCCGAAAAACCCTGAGCCGTGGCACTTGTCGCAGCCATTGCTGCGAATGACTTGAGTCATTTCGGGCGGACCAAGAAACGCACGCTCCTCCTCCGTCGCGTTATCGGTGATGCGGCACTCCGGGCAGATGCGGCGCACCAGCCGCTGGGCCAAGACCCCCTGGACGGTCGAGGCGGCGAGAAACGGGGCGATCCCCATATCGATGAGCCGCGTGATCGCCGAGGGCGCGTCGTTCGTATGCAGCGTCGAGAGCACGAGATGTCCGGTGAGGGCGGCTTGGATCGCCACCTGCGCGGTCTCCTGATCGCGGATTTCACCCACCATAATCACATCAGGCGCTTGGCGCAGCATCGACCGCAGGCCGGCCGCAAACGTCAGGCCGATGCCGGATTTGACCGCGACCTGGTTGACACCGACCACCTGGTATTCGACCGGGTCCTCCACCGTAATCAACTTTCGATCCGGCTGATTGAGCACGGTGAGCGCGCCGTACAGCGTCGTCGTCTTCCCCGACCCCGTCGGCCCGGTCACCAGGACCATCCCGTGGGGGCGGCGGATCAAGCCGTCCCACACCGTGCGGTCCACCTCCAGCATGCCCATTTCCGCCAGCCCGCGGATCGGCTGGCTGCGGTCGAGCAGACGCATGACGATCGACTCCCCGTGCATCGCCGGCAGGGTGGAAACCCTCACATCCAGCGGCCGACCCTCGACCGTCAGTTGCAGACGGCCGTCTTGCGGCAGGCGCTTTTCAGCGATGTTGAGGCCCCCCATGATCTTCACGCGGCTGACGATCGGACCTTGCAGCGCCTTCGGCGGGCTGTTCACATCGTGGAGCACCCCGTCGATGCGGTAGCGCACGCGGATCTGCTGCTGTCCCGGCTCAATGTGCACGTCGCTGGCGCGCATGCGCACCGCCTCAGACAACATCGAATCCACCAGCTGAATGATCGGCTCATCGCCGGCCGCGTCCGCCGGTTTCTCCGGCATGCGGCCTGTCGCGGCACTGGTCAGCGGCGCTGCAACCGCAGCGGCCCGCTGGGGTGCGGCTGGCTCACGCAGCTCGGCGGTCGCCGGAGGAGCGGCCGGCGCCCGAGAGACTGGAACCCCTGATGTTTCAAGGGTGGTGAGCAGCGGGGCCAGGTCCTGTTCGCGGATCAGCACGACTTCCATCATCCGCCCGCATCGGCGGCCGAAAAACTCGAGCGCGAAGACGGACAAGGGATCATCCGTCGCGAGCAGCAACTTCCCTTCTTCCTCGCGCATGGGCACGAGCCGGTGGCTGCGCCACACGGCGGAGGGGATTTCCTGGATCGTCGGCAGTGCGGTCTTCACCACCCCCAGCGGCTGCGGCATGGAGCCGAGCTGTGTGGCCAGGCGCCGGCCCGCCTCGACATCCCGCAGGATCCCGAGCCGGACGAGAATGGCGCTGAACCGTTCCTGGGTTGAGGCAAGTTCCTGCTTGGCCTGCTCAAGTTGCTGGGGGGTGGCGATCCCCAAATCCCGCAATCGCGCCGCCAGCGCCTCAGCTCTGAGAACAACCATTCATCAGCCCGTCAGCGGGACGCTTCTATTTTCACCATCATCCTGTCCCAGGCGAAAATAGAAGTGTCCCGAGAGCAGATCCGCTTACGTCTCCACCACGCCGGTAACGTAGATGTAATGCGCGCACTCGCTCGATTGATTGACCACTCGGTGAATCGTACGGCGAGGAAGGAATACGCACTGGCCTCTATTCACCGTCAGGCGTCGGACACGTTGGCCTCGCCGCTTACCACTGGATTGGACTTCTATTCGCAGTTGTCCCTCTAGCGCAATCAACAGCTCTTCGCGCGTCCGGGTGGAATGCCACTCCATGATCTCGCCCGGCTTCAGCGCCACCACCCCAGCCCGCAACCCTTTCGCCTGCCGGGACACCAACTTCCCTTGCTGACGGAAGGAAACCGGGCGCATTGCTTAGTGACGGCTCGGAGGGCGATTGATGACATGGGCCAAATACGCGGCCCCGAAGCCGTTGTCGATGTTGACGACCCCAACCCCCGGCACGCAGCTGTTCAGCATCGTCAGTAGCGGCGCGATGCCCTGGAAGCTGGCGCCGTAGCCGACGCTGGTCGGCACCGCAATCACCGGACAGCGCACCAACCCGGCCACAACGCTCGCCAGCGCGCCTTCCATGCCGGCAATCACGATGATGACGCGGGCCCGACGCAGGAGCCGCAGCTGACCGAGGAGCCGGTGCACGCCGGCAACCCCCGCATCGTAGAGACGCGCCGCACGGCTGCCGAGCAGCTCCAGCGTCACTGCGGCTTCCTCCGCCACGGGCATATCGGAGGTGCCGCCGGTCACCACCACGACCAGGCCGTGGCGGCTCCGACGTGCCGCAGTACCAGTGTGGGCGAGACGCGCAATGGGGTCGTAGCGAAGCGCCGGCAGCGAGAACCGGATGGCGTCAAACGTCAGCACGTCAAGCCGCGTCAGGAGCACCAACGCCTGCCGGCGGGCCGCTCGACGGGCGATCTGGATGATCTGTTGAGGCGTCTTACCGTCACAGAAGAGGACTTCCGGCAGGCCGCGGCGCAGCCCCCGGTGCGTGTCAAGGCGGGCAAACCCCAAATTCTCGTAGGGGAGGTGCCGCAGCGTGTCCATCAGCGCGGCCGGCGTTCGACGGCCGTTGCGCACCTCGCCCAACCAACGTTTGAGGCGACGCTCCGTCACCATCGAAGGGGACAGACTTCGCGTTATCCTGTCGCGGCGAGGTAGATCACCAGCACCGCGAGCAGACCGGCGGAGACGAGGTAGAAATCGTAGAAGTAGAAGAAATCCCGAACCTGCTGGGGCCACGAGCGTTCGGAGGGCGCGGCGGAGACCGCCGTGCGGCGGCGAAACCGCATCGTCGATTTCAGCGTTTTCACCTGGTCCGGACGAAACCGCAAGAACTGGCCTCCCAGCTTGTAGCCCGTCAGCTTGCCCTGCTGGACGAGCTGTTCGACATCGATATCGTTGATCCCGAGAAACCGCGCAACTTCCGATGTTGTCCAGAGCTTTTCCATTGACTTCTACATCTAACTATCTGTTCTTATCTTTACTTAATCTTCTCTTGCGCCAGCCACTCTTCGACTTTGGCGCGCTCAAACCGCCACGCCGACCCCTCGCGCTGCGACGGCAGGCGGCCGCTCTGCGCCCATTGCGTCACGGTATCGGCATCCACTTCCAGGTAACGGGCGAGCTCCTCCACATTCATCCAGGGACTGGCGCTCGTCCCGCCGCTCATCTCCAAACTGCCGTTGAACACCGCCCCGTCCTTCATGATGACCCTGGGACTGATGACCTTGCCCGCGACCCGAGCGCTTGCCAGGAGCTCCACGCGGCTGGTCGCGGTCACCGTCCCCTGCACGGTGCCGCCGATGATGATCGCTTCACCGCGGATGGTCGCTTTGACCTCGGCCTTGTCGCCAATCGCAAGGTTGCCCTTGGTGTCCAGGGTCCCTTCAAACCGGCCGTTGATTTGCAAGTTCACCGGATCCTTGAACGCGAGGGTCCCGGTCATGCTGGCGTCCACTTCCAGCCATCGTTCCCCGCCCGACTCCTCGTCTTTCTGCTTCCGAAACGCCATCGCCCCCTCCTCTCTCGTCTCTTCGGTCAGGCTAAACACAGATTGGGATCGGCGTTGAGCGACAGCGCGGCGACCCTCCCGCGCTGCAATAAGGGGTAGCCGATCCCGGCGACCATCGCCCCGTTGTCCACACAGAGCGCCGGAGGCGGGAAGACCACCTCCAGCTTTTTTTCGGCCGCTTCCTCGGCGAACCGTGTCCGCAGGCGCCGGTTCGACGCCACCCCGCCTCCCACGACCACGCGATGGATTCCGGTCCGCTGAACGGCCCGCAGCGTCTTGGCCACCAGGACGTCCACCGCGGCTTCCTGGAAACTGGCCGCGACATCCGCCACATCCTGACGGCTAAGGGAATGTTCCGCATTCTCTGCCATTCGTTTCACATAGTTATACACGGCGGTCTTGAGTCCGCTGAAACTGAAGTCGAAGGGTTGCTTGGAATGGCTGCGTGGAAACTGAATGGCTGTCCGCCCCTCCTCCGAGAGCCGGTCGATCACCGGCCCGCCGGGATATCCCAGACCGAGCAGCTTGGCCACCTTGTCAAACGCTTCCCCGACCGCGTCATCTTTGGTTTCACCCAGCAGCTCATAGCGGCACTCCGCGTGCGCTACGCACAGCAGGGTGTGCCCACCGGAAACCACCAGCCCGATGTACGGGCTGCCAAGCCCGGGAGTCGTCATCTCTCCGGCGTAGAGATGGGCGGCGAGATGATCCACCGGAATGAGGGGACGGTCCAGCGACAGCGCCAGCCCCTTGGCAAAGGCCACACCGATCAGCAGCGCCCCAGGCAAGCCCGGCCCTTGCGTGACGGCAATCGCGTCGATCGCGTCGGGCGAAAGGTGCGCGGTTTCCAGGGCCTGGGCCAGCACATCCCAGATGGTTTCGACGTGCGCGCGAGCCGCGATCTCCGGAATCACGCCGCCGTAGGGACGATGGTGTTCGAGGCTGGAGGCGACGACGTTCGCGGCCACCCGCTTGCCGTCTTCCACAATCCCGACCGCCGTTTCATCGCACGACGTCTCAATGCCGACAATGCGGATCACTGGACGACTCACGGCGTGGCCTTCTCCCTGGATCCAAGGACCTTGATGCCCTTCAGGAGATCGACGGCCCGGGCGAGCTGGTTATCGAGCGGTTTCTTGTTGGCAGGCTCCGCCGACGGGTTCTCGGCTTCGACGCGGTCGAAGACGGCCTCGGCGGCCTCTTCCGCAGACTTCTCATTGGAGTCGGGCGGCCGTTCAAACGGGACGTCGACATCCGGCGTGATTCCCTCGCCGTGGATCGGCCGGCCGCCCGGCGTGAACCATTTGCTCGTGGTCAACCGCAGCGCGCTGCCGTCTTTCAGCGGGAACACCGTCTGGACCGAGCCTTTCCCGTGCGATTTCGTCCCTATGACGACGCCGCGATGATGGTCTTGGATGGCGCCGGCCACAATCTCCGACGCCGAGGCAGACCCTTGATTGATCAGCACGACCATCGGCATCCCGTTGAGCGAGCCGTCGATGCTGGAACGAAACTCCAGGTTTTGATTCCGCAGCCGTCCCTTCGTCGTCACAATGATCTGGCGGCGGTCCAGGAACTGCTCCGTCACCGACACCGCAACATCCAGCAGGCCCCCGGGATTGTTGCGCAGGTCAAGGATCACGCCGTCCATCGCTTCCGCCTTGAGCTTCGTGATCGCCTCGCTCAAGTCCTTCGGGGTGTTCTCGCGAAAATCAGAGAGACGAATGTAGCCGATGTGATCCTCGATGATTTTCGCCTCACGGACGCTTTGGAATTTGATGATGTCCCGGGTGATGGTCACGTCCTTCAGCTCGTTCTCCCCCTCACGGAGGATGGTCAGCGCCACCTGGGTGCCCGGCCTTCCGCGCAGCTTCTTCACGGCCTCCAGGAGCGTGATGCCCCGGGTGATCTGGCCGTCAATCTTCACGATGCGGTCGCCGGCCTGCAGGCCGGCCTTGAAGGCCGGGGTGTCATCAATCGGGGAGATGATGGTGAGCAGGTCATCCTTGATGGTGATTTCCACCCCCAACCCGCCGAACTCGCCTTCGGTCTCGACCTTGAGCTCGTTGTAGCTGTCGGGGTCCAGGAACTGGCTGTAGGGATCGAGCGTCGCCAGCATCCCTTTGAGCGCGCCGTAGATCAGCTGTTTTGATTCCGGCGCTTCGACGTAATCGGAGCGGACCAGCGACAGCGCCTGCTCAAACAGCTCGAGCTCTTTGTAGAGCTCTTCGTTGTCCGGGGATGCGCGTTTCGCCTCCAGGCCGCCCACCTGGGCCGCCGCCACACCGATGCCCGCGGCGAGGATCCAGATGAGCCACCAACGGCGTCTCATGGCCGGCTCACCAGCTTCCGCTTCAACATCTCGGTCATCTGCTCCGGATTCGCTTTGCCTTGCGAGCGTTTCATCGCTTGACCCACAAGGTACATCAGCGCGTTCGTCTTGCCCTTGCCGTAATCCTCCACCGACTTCGGGAACGCCTGCACCACGTCCTCGGCAATCCGCTCCAAGGCATCGGCATCGACAACCTGCCGCAGGCTGCCCTGGTTCACGAGCTCCACAGGGTCAACCCCACGCTCCAGGACCTGCTGGAGGACGTCCTTCGCCATCTTGCCGGAGAGCGTGCCTTCCTCTATCAATTGTAGCAGATGTCCGAGCCACTCGGGGCGAAGTTTCACATCCGCCAGCGTGACGGCGTGGGCGTTGAGATAGGCTGACAGATCGCCCATGATCCAGTTGGCCACCGGCTTCGGCTTCGGGTAGGTTTCCAGCGCCTGCTCAAAGAGATCCGCCAGCGCGCGATCCTGGGCAATCCCCTGGGCATCGTACGCCGAGAGCTGGTGCCGTTGCTGAAACCGCACGCGCCGCTGGGCGGGCAGTTCCGGTAGTCCCGCCCGCACCCGCTCGATGACCGACGGCTCGATCACAAAGGGGACCAGGTCCGGCTCGGGGAAATACCGGTAGTCGGCCGCCTCCTCTTTGCTGCGCATCGGACCGGTGATCGCTTTTTTCGCGTTCCACAACCTCGTCTCTTGCACGATCCGATCACCGCGGTCAAGCTGCGCGGCCTGGCGCTTCGTTTCATACTCCAACGCCAGCTTCACGGCGCGGAAGGAGTTGAGATTTTTCACCTCCACCTTCGCGCCGAAGGCCGCAACACCCGGCGACCGCAACGAGACGTTCGTATCGCAGCGCAGACTGCCTTCTTCCATATTGCAGGTGGAGACGTCCAAATATTGTAGGATCGCTTTGAGCTCCGTGAGATAGTGGTAGGCTTCGTCGGAAGACCGTATATCGGGCTCGCTGACGATCTCCAGCAGCGGCACCCCGGTGCGGTTGAAGTCCACGAAACTGGAGGCACCCCCCGTGTCATGGAGGAGCTTGCCCGCGTCCTCCTCCATGTGGACGCGCGTGATGCCGATCCGCTTCGCCTGTTCCCCCACCGTGATGTCGAGGTGCCCGTGCTGGGAGAGTGGCTGGTCGTACTGGGAGATCTGGAAGTTCTTGGGCAGATCGGGGTAGAAGTACTGCTTGCGATCAAACTTCATCACGTTGGCGATCTGGCAGTTCAGCGCGAGCGCCACCTTGATCCCCCAGGCAAACGCCTGCTCATTCAGCACCGGCAGCACCCCGGGCAGGCCGAGACACACCGGGCACGTCTGGCTGTTCGGGGGCGCTCCGAACTTCGTGAGGCAGCCGCAGAACAGCTTCGTCTTGGTGCTGAGCTGGAGATGGACCTCGAGGCCGATCACCGATTCGTAATTCATAGCCCGGGCTGCCTTCGGTGCCAGTCGGTGGCTTGCTCGTACGCGTATGCCGCTCGTAACAAGAGATCCTCGCGAAACGGGGCGGTTAAGAGCTGCATCCCTATCGGTAGGCCGGCCTTGGAAAGCCCGCACGGGATCGAAACCGCAGGCACGCCGGCGAGGTTCGCGGAGATCGTGTAAATATCCGACAGGTACATTTGCAGAGGGTCATCAATCTTCTCGCCGAGGCGAAAGGCCGGGCTGGGGGCCGTCGGCATGACCACAAGGTCGCAACGCTTGAACGCCTCATCGAAGTCCTGTTTGATGAGCGTCCGGACCTTCATGCCCTTCAGGTAGTAGGCGTCGTAGTAGCCGTGGGACAGCACATAGGTTCCCAGCAGAATGCGGCGCTTCGGCTCATCGCCGAACCCGCTGGTCCGTGTCGTCAGATACATATCCAGTAGTGCGTTCTGGGTTCTGGGTTCTGGGCTCTGGGCTTGCCCCGAACCCTCAACCCCCAACCCCGAACCGACCGCTCGATAACCGTATTGCACACCGTCGTACCGCGCCAGATTGGAGCTGGCTTCAGCCGTTGCGATGATGTAGTACGTGGCGATCGCCTTGTCGATCTGCCGCAACTCCACGGACGTGGTCTGGCATCCCAAACGTTCAAACGCCTTCACTGCCTCCGCAAGGCTGTCGTTGACCTCGTGGTCCAACCCCTCTTCAGGAAGCTTCGGCAGCCCGATCCGCAAACCCTTGACCGACGTGTTGAGTTGGCTCACGTAGTCCGGCACCTCCACCGGGGCCGACGTGGAATCGCGCGCATCATGGCCCGCAATCACTGAGAGCAGGATTGCCGCATCCGTCACATCCTTGGTGAGCGGCCCGATCTGGTCCAGCGACGACGCAAAGGCCACGAGCCCATAGCGCGACACGCGCCCGTACGTCGGCTTCATCCCCACGATGCCGCAGAACGACGCCGGCTGGCGGATGGACCCTCCGGTGTCGCTGCCCAGCGCGCCGATGGCCAAGTCCGCCGCGACCGCCGCGGCACTGCCGCCGCTGGAGCCGCCGGGCACACGATCGGTGGCCCACGGGTTGCGGGTGGGACCGAACGCGGAGTTTTCGGTGGAGGAACCAAACGCGAACTCATCCATGTTCGCTCGGGGCATGAGCACGGCCCCCTCGCGACGCAGCCGCTCGATCACCGTCGCGTCGTAGGGCGAGCGAAACCCCTGGAGGATGCGCGAGGCGCAGGTCGTCTCTTCGCCCTGGATGCAGATATTGTCCTTGACCGTGATCGGGATGCCGCGCAGCTTCCCGTTGGGGCACGCCTTGAGCTGCTCGCGCACCTGTTGGCGCAGCCGCTTGCGGTCCGGCTCTGCGAGGTAGGCATGGAGGCGGCCGTTGAGCTGCGCGATCCGATCCAGTAGTTCTTCCAGCAGATGTTCCGCGGCTGTCGGATCCTGCTGGATGAGGTCGCGTAACTCGTGGAGGGTCTGGCACGCGAGGGCTCTGGAGGCCATGCGGGATGAACGGTTAGACTTCGATCACTTTGGGCACTTTCACAAAGGGCGGCTGTGCGGCTGGGGCCAACGCAACGACCGCGTCCTGACTCAGCGACGGCGTTGGCTCATCCTTCCGGAGCACGTTGGTGAGCGGCAGCACATGGCTGGTGGGCTCGACGCGCTGCGTGTCCACCGCCTGCAGCTGCTGTACGTACTGGAGAATTTCATCGAGCTGGGCCGCGAGCTGCGTCAGCGCCTTCCCTTCCAGACGCAGGCGCGCCAGCATGGCGACTTGCTTGACGACTTCCGGAGTCACGACGGCCATCGACGACGTTTTGTTATAACACTCGCTCTAACTAAAGTCAACGCAACGAGTTCAGATAGCGATGAGTTCTGCCGCTGGCCGCTGGCTTGGGAAGTGCTCGCGGCCATGCCAGGCGAGCGAATCGCGGGCTCAGCCTGGCGAGGCGGGCTGCTTTCAAGCCACGGCCACCGATGTCTGACGAGGCCGACCGCCGAGGAGTTCGGTGGCCGGCCCGCCGCAGCCGGGCGCCCGGAGCCCGCGCTTGAGCGAGCCGGCAGGCCGCGGGCACTGACGTTAAGGCGCAAGCTGCGGGCTTTCGCTCGGGGTCGGTTCGCGGCACCGCTTGGGCCCGCCCAGCGCGCGGGCCCGGCGCTCGGGTTCCAGGCCTCGCTCGTCCCTCGACTCGCTACGCTCGCTCGGGACACCGTGCCCGCTCGGCCTTCCACACGTGCCGCTCACCGAACCCCTCGCCGCCCGCAGCTTCTCTAGCGGCGGCTCAGGGCGTTGGCAAGCGCCGCGAATTGCGCCAGTGAGAGCTGCTCGCCACGCACAGCAACCGGCAATCCCACCTCACGCAGCAGCGCCTCAGCCTGCGGCCGCGAGGTCAGCTTCGGTTCGTGGGCGCTGAGGCAATTCGCCAGCGTCTTTCGCCGATGCGCAAACGCGGCCTTGACCACCTCAAACATCAACGATTCCTCGACGACCGCCGCCGGCGGCCGCGGGTGAGGCCGCAGATGCAGGCACGCGGAGTTCACATCGGGTTGAGGAAAAAACGCGCGGCGCGGCACCGCCATCACCTTGTCGATGTCCCAACAGTATTGGCCCAGGACGCTCAAACGCCCGTAGGCCTTCGTGCCCGGCTTCGCCGTGAGCCGGTCAGCGACTTCCTCCTGAAGGATAAGCCACACCTCGCGAATCGCGCGGCGGCTGTCGCACAGCGAGACGAGAATCGGCGACGTGATGTGGTAGGGGATCGCCCCGACGACCACCGAGCCTTCGTAGGCGTTCCAGGGAAACTCCAAGATGTCCCCGCACACCACCATGACGTTCGACTGCTGTGCCAAGCGCTCGCGCAGCAGCGCGCAGATCGTCTGATCAACGTCCACCGCAATCACCCGCCCCGCGTGCTGCGCGAGCGGCTCGGTCAGAGCGCCGAGCCCGGCGCCGATTTCCACCACCGTGTCGCTCGAGGACAGGCGCAGCCGGTCCATGAGACGCTGCACGAGGCGGGGATCCACGAGATGATGCTGGCCGAGCCGTTTCGTCAGCCTGAGGTTGTGAAGCTGGAGGAAGGTCTTTAACTCGGATGCAGTCAGCATCGCGCCAGCTTGATGGCAAGCTGGAGGGCGTAGCGCATGGAGCCGGGATGCGCAAGGCCACGGCCGGCGATATCGAGCGCGCTGCCGTGATCCGGGGAGGTTCGCTCGATGGGCAGGCCCAGCGTGAGCTGGCATCCCCGATCGCGCGCCACCATCTTGAACGGGATGAG
>JACQHS010000116.1 GCA_016198915.1 Candidatus Omnitrophota bacterium | reverse complement strand
TATTCGAGAAGATCCACGACTCTATTGGAGTAGCCCCACTCGTTGTCATACCAGCCGAACGCCTTGACGAGCAGCTTGTCGATCACCGCCGTCATCGTCGCATCGAAGATCGAGGAGTGAGGGTTGCCGTTGAAGTCGCGCGAGACCAGCGGATCGGTGTTGTACTGCAAAATTCCTTTCAGCGGACCTTCGGAGGCCGACTTAAACGCTTGGTTCACTTCCTCAACCGACGTCTCCTTCTCGACCTGGCAGGAGAGGTCCACGATCGACACGTTCGGCGTCGGCACGCGGATCGAGGTACCATCGATGCGGCCCTTCAGCTCCGGGAAGACGACCCCGACGGTCTTCGCCGCCCCGGTCGAGCTCGGGATCAGCGAGAGCGCTGCGGCGCGGGCCCGGCGCAGATCCTTGTGCGCCAGGTCCAGGAGCCGCTGGTCGTTGGTGTACGAGTGGATCGTCGTCATGTAGCCGCGGATGATCTTGAACCGCTCGTGGATGATCTTCGCCATCGGCACGACACAGTTCGTCGTGCAGGAGGCGTTGGAGATCACGTGGTGCTTGGCCGGATCGTAGGACGTCTCGTTGACGCCGAGAACGATCGTGATGTCCTCCCCTTTGGCCGGGGCGGTGATGATGACTTTCTTGACCCCTTTAGCGGCGAGGTGGCCGGCGGCCTTCTCGCGGTCGGTGAACGCCCCGGTGGACTCGACGACGATGTCCACCCCAAGATTCCCCCAGGGAATCTCCGCCGGATTCTTGGCTTGGAACATCTTCAGCGGCTTGCCATTGACCACGACGGCATCGGCTGCGGCCTTCACCTCGGCGTCGAACGTGCCGAGGATCGAGTCGTATTTGAGCAGGTGGGCCAGCGTCTCCGTCGGCGTCGGCAGGTCGTTGACCGCCACGAACTCCAATCCCGGGCGCTTGAAGCCGGCGCGGAAGACGTTGCGCCCGATGCGCCCGAACCCGTTAATCCCGATGCGAACCGCCATGCAATCCTCCTTCGGTGAGATGAGCGTAGCTGAACGAACTTTTCATTATACACCACAGAACCACAGAAATTCCACAGAGGCACAGAGAAGGCCTTCCGGCTTCCTCTGTGCTTCTGTGTGGATTCTGTGTCCTCTGTGGTGTCGAACTCAGACGGGAAGGACGGCTTCGCGCAGGAGCTTGGCCGCCAGCTCAGGCGGGGTGGGGTTGATGTAGAAGCCGGTGCCCCATTCGAACCCGGCGACCTTGGTGAGTTTCGGGATCAGCTCCACATGCCAGTGGTACTCCTCCCGCTCAAGCGGCCCGATGGGACTCGTGTGGATGATGAAGTTGTACGGCGGGTTAATGAGGACGCTGCGCATGCGCGCCAGCATCTCTTTGAGCAGCCGCGCAAAATCCACGATCTCCTCCGGGCCGATCTGAGCGAAATCGGCGCGGTGCTCCTTGGGCAGAATCCACATCTCAAAGGGAAAACTGGACACAAAGGGGCAGAAGGCGACGAACGAGCGGTTGTCGGCGATGAGGCGTTCATCCTCCTGCAGCTCCTGCGAGAGCATATCGCAGAACGGGCAGCGGTCACGGAACTCGAAATAGCGCTCCGCCCCCTTGAGCTCCTCCTGGACCCGCTTCGGCACGATCGGCAGGGCGATCAGCTGGCTGTGGGTGTGCTCAAGCGACGCCCCGGCGGAGAGCCCGGTATTTTTAAAGATCAGCGTGTACTTCAACCGGCGGTCTCCCCGCAAATCCAGCGACCGGGCCTTGAAGGCGCGAATGACCGTCCCGATCTCCTCCAGCGTCAAGTCGGCCATCTGGCGGTGGTGGTCCGGCGTCTCGATGATCACTTCGTGCGCCCCGACCCCGTTGCACAGATCAAAGACCCCGATGCCCCGCCGGGCCAAGCCGCCCTCAATCTGCAGCGCGGGAAACTTGTTCGCCACGACGCGCAGCTGCCACCCGGCTCCGTTGGGGGAGCTGGCCGGCGGGCGCACCGCGTAGATTTCCGGCGGCGTGATCGCTTCGTTGCCGGGACAGAAGGGGCAGCGTCCCCCCGAACTCGGGGCTTGATGGTCCACCTCAAAAGCATCCGGGCTGGCCGGCTCATCGGTGTTGATGATGTTCCACCGCCCGGTGATCGGATCGCGTCTGAGTTCAGACATGTGTAGACGCTTTAGGGTCGCGCCGGCCGCGGCCTAACGCCGGCCGCGGCACTTCCGTCGCCACCCCGCGCGGAGCGCGGGGCCCCCGGCTCGGTCGCAGCTCAGACATGAGCTTCACGCAGATACTTGGCGGCTTCCTCAGGGGGGGTGGGATTGATGTAGAAGCCGGTGCCCCATTCGAACCCGGCCACCCGCGTCAGGCGGGGGATCAGCTCGATGTGCCAGTGGAAATCCTCTTCGATCGTCTTCCAGTGGCCGACCTTGCCCCGCTGCCGCCGGAAGGGTGCGGTGTGGAGCAGATAGTTGTACGGGGGATCGTCCAGCACCGCCTTCAGTCGCCCGAGCACCTGCGTGAAGACTGACGCCAAGTCCGTCAGTTCCTCCGGCTCCATGGCGGCGAAGTCGCACCGGTGCCGCTTCGGGAGAATCCACAATTCAAAAGGAAACCGGGAAGCAAACGGGCACAGCGCGATAATATGATCGGAGTTGAACACGACGCGCAGCTTCGCCTCGCGCTCCTGGGTGATCAAGTCGCAGAGCAGGCAGCGCTCCTTATCCTCAAAATACCGCCGTGAACCGGCGAGTTCCTCTTTGACCCGCTTGGGGGTCGCCGGGGTCGCGATCAGCTGAGACCGGCAGTGCTGAATCCGTCCGGCCCCCGCGACCTCGCCCTGGTTCTTAAACCAGAGGGCATACCGGAAGCGGGGGTCGCGTTCCAAATCGGTCATGCGGGTCACCGCGGTGTGCAGCACCGCATGGAACTGCTCCATCGTCAAGTCGGAGGCGTTGATGAGGTGCTTGGGGCTCTCCACAATCACTTCGTGCGCGCCGATGCCGTCCATCACATCGTACATGCCCTTCGCGCGGCGGTTCAACTCGCCTTCGATCCGCAGCACCGGGTTAATGCTGGGGATGACGCGGACCGACCAGCCTTTCCCATTGGCCCCCGTGCCGTTGCCGCGCACCGCGAAGATCTCCACCGGGGTGTCCTTCTCCTTGCCTTCGCAGAAGGGACATTCGTTTTCCGGCAGAGGATCGTCGTGTGAGGTAATGAAATCCACCGGGCGCTTGGCCCGTTCGGTCGCGATGATCACCCATCGGCCGATGAGAGGGTCCTTACGAAGTTCGGGCATCTGACGTCAGTGATCAGTGGCCAGTGGTCGGTGGTCAGTGGGCCAAGACGACCCACTAATCACTGACCACTAATCACTGACCACTCCAAGGATATCTCCTACTTTAATAGGGTGTCCCGCGAGAAATTCTCGCACAC
>JACQHS010000113.1 GCA_016198915.1 Candidatus Omnitrophota bacterium | reverse complement strand
CGGTTTCGCCCGCTCTTGTCGCTCGCAGCCTGCGAGGCGGTGGGGGCACCGGCCCGACGGGCGTTGCCGGTAGCGTGCGCGGTCGAACTGATCCACAGCTATTCGCTGGTGCATGATGATCTGCCGGCGATGGATAACGCGGATGAGCGGCGCGGCCAGCCGTCGTGCCATCGAAAGTACGGAGAGGGCAACGCGATCCTCGTGGGGGATGCCCTGCTGACCTTGGCCTTCGAGTGCCTTAGCCGCAATGGGACGCCCAATGCGCTGGCGATCATCCGGACGATCGGCCAGGCGAGCGGCACCACCGGCCTCATTGGCGGCCAGGTGCTGGACCTCCAAGCCATCAGCCAGCCGCGGACCGCGACGGAGCGCACGCTGCTCGGGATCGCCGAGCAAAAGACCGCGGCCTTGATCACCGCGAGCGTCATGAGCGGCGCGCTGGCCGGGGGCGCGAGCGCTGCCCAGCTCAAACCGTTGAGACGGTATGGGCAGGATGTGGGCCTGGCCTTTCAGCTGATCGACGATGTGCATGACCGGGAGGGGCTGGCCCAAGCGATGGGCGCTGACGCCGCCCAGTCGCAGGCGGATCGTCTGATTGGCCGCGCGGTGAAAGCCGTGGCATCGTTCGGGAAACGCGCCGACACCCTTCGGCACCTGGCGTTATGGCTTTCGGCGACGCGATGAAGCTGCTTGACACGATTGACCGGCCTGCGGACATCAAATCCTTCACGACCCCGCAGCTGGCCACCCTGGCGCGGGAGATCCGCGAGGAGCTCCTGACGACCATCTCAGCGCTCGGCGGCCACCTGGCCTCCAGCCTGGGGGCGGTTGAGTTGTGCCTGGCTCTCCACTACGTGTTCGACGCCCCGGACGATCAGTTGGTCTGGGATATGGGCTATCAAGCCTTCACCCACAAGCTGATCACCGGGCGGCGCGGGCGGTTTCGGACGCTGAAACAGCTGGGCGGGCTCTCAGGGTTCAACCACAAAGATGAGAGCCCGTACGATCTTTTCACAACCGGCCACGGCGGCACCGTGCTCTCAACGGCGATGGGGCTGGCCCTCGCCCGGGACCAGGTCAAGGAGAGCCGTCAGGTGGTCGCGATCATCGGAGACGCGAGCCTCGGGGAAGGCATGGCGCTCGAAGCGCTCAACCACATCGGCCACGTCAAACCCAACCTGCTCGTGATCCTCAATGACAACCGCATGTCAATCGCGCAGCCGATCGGAGGGTTAAGCCGGTATCTGACCCGCATCATCACCAACCCAGCCTACAATCGCCTCCATCGAGACCTCGAGCGGCTCGTCAAATGCTTGCCGCACGGCTCGCGGCTGCTGCGGTTAGGACGCAAAGCGGAAGAATCGCTCAAAGGCTTCCTCGTTCCCGGCCTGGTCTTCGAAGAGCTGGGCTTCCGCTATGCCGGCCCCATCGACGGTCATAACCTCCGTGAGTTGATCCTGACGCTGAAGAACGTCAAACGGCTGAACGGCCCCATCCTCCTGCATGTCTCCACCGTGAAGGGCAAGGGCTACCGGTTTGCCGAAGAGAATCCCGAGCGGTTCCATAAGATCGAGCCGTTTGATTTGTCCACAGGACAACTGAAATCGGTTCGCCAGTTAGCCAGTTCGCCAGTTGGCCAGTTACGAGACAAACACCGGAAAACCGGCCAACCGGCCAACCGGCCAACCCTCACTTATACGGAAGCCTTTAGCGATGAGCTGCTGAAGGTCGCTGAAACCAACCCGCGCGTCGTGGCCATCACGGCCGCGATGCCGGAGGGCACGGGGGTCAGCGAGTTCGCGAAACGATATCCGGATCGGTACCTGGATGTCGGGATGGCGGAGCAGCACGCGCTTGGGGTGGCGGCGGGGCTGGCCCGCGGCGGGGCGCGCCCGGTCGTGGCGATCTACTCCACGTTTCTCCAGCGCGCCTATGACCAGATCGTGCACGAGATGTGCCTCCAGCGGCTGCCGGTCATCTTGGCGATCGACCGCGCCAGCCTCGTGGGCGAGGACGGCCCGACCCATCACGGCGTCTTCGACGTGGCGTACCTGAGGGTCCTGCCGAATCTCGTCGTGATGTCTCCGAAGGATCCGGACGAGCTGCGGGCCATGCTGCGCTGGGCCTTGGAGCAGGAGGGGCCTGTGGCGATCCGCTACGCCCGCGGCGGCATCGTCTGCGGGGAACCGCTCGGCAAGCCAACGAACATCGCGGGGGGGAAAGCGGAACGGCTTCGACCCGGCAAAGATGTCGCGCTGCTGGCGCTGGGGAGCATGGTCTATCCGGCACTGAAGGTCGCTGACGCCTTGGCGCGGGATGGCATCGACGCGATGGTGATCAATGCCCGGTTCGTCAAGCCGATCGACGAGGCGGCGGTGCGGCAGGCGGCCCAACTTGGCCGTCTCGTGACGCTCGAGGAAGCCCAGCTTGCCGGCGGCTTTGGGAGCGCTGTGGCCGAAGCGCTCGAGCGCCTCGGGTTGTCCGCCGTTCCGCGGCTGGCGATCGGCCTGCCGGATCAGTTCATCGAACACGGTAAGCGCGATCAGCTCCTCACATTGTCCCAGCTCGATCCCGAGAGCCTCACGGCCCGCATTGCCGCATGGTACCATGCGGCGCGCACCCCGACGGACGAGCTGTCCCTCCTGACTAAATCCCCTGAATGAGTGTTCGAGTGCGGTTCGCCCCGAGCCCCACGGGTACGCTTCATGTCGGCTCCGCGCGGACCGCGCTCTTCAATTGGCTCTTCGCCAAACACGAGGGCGGGACGTTCATCCTCCGCATCGAAGACACCGACCAGAAACGGTCCAACCCGGTCTATCTCCAAGACATCAATGAGAGTCTGGCGTTCCTTGGTATTTCGGCCGATGAGGGACCGTACTTTCAGAGCCAGCGTCAGGCGATCTACAAAGACCACGTCGACCGGCTCATTGCGGCGGGGAAGGCTCGGCTGCAGGACGGCGGTGTCGTGTTTCCCGTGCCGCCGCAACAAGTGACGTTTGCGGATCTGCTGCACGGCGACATCACCGTCGACACGACGCTGTTTGAGTCGCTCGTCCTCCTGAAATCGGACGGCACGCCGACCTACAACTTTGCCTGTGTGGTGGATGACGCCCTGATGAAGATCACCCACATCATCCGCGGCGACGATCACATTGCCAACACGCCGAAGCAGATTCTCCTCTATCAGGCTATGGGATTTTCACTGCCGGTGTTCGCCCACATCCCGCTGATCGTCGGGGCGGACCGCGCGCGGCTCTCGAAGCGGCAGGGGGCCACGTCGGTGGCGGAGTACCGGGCGGCCGGGTATCTCGGCGAGGCGTTCTTCAATTACCTGGCCCTCTTGGGCTGGTCGCCAGGCGGCAACCGCGAGTTCGTGCCCCCCGCGGAGATCGTGCAGCTGTTCGATCTCACGAAAGTGAAGAAGGCGGCGGCCTTTTTCGACCAGCGCAAGCTGGACTGGCTCAACAGCCAATACCTCAAACAGCTGCCGGTGCCGACACTGGCCGATCTGCTGGCTCAAAGACTGCAGGCGAAAGGACTGCTCAGCCAGGCGGTCGACCGTGCCTGGCTGGAGCGAATCGCAGCCCTGCTGCAGGATCGGCTCAAGGTGCTGGAGGATATCGAGGAGGAGCACAATTTTTTCTTCCAGGAACCACTCGTCTATCAAGAGAAGGCTGTCGAGAAATTTTTACGCCAGGACGGCATGGGGCCACGACTCCTTGAGCTCAAGGAACGCCTCAGCAGACTTGCCGACTTTGAGACCGCGGCGATCGAGCAGGCGGTGCGCGGCATGGTCGCGGAACAACATCTGGAGGCCAAGGATCTGATCCACCCGGCGCGCGTCGCAGTCACCGGACGAGCGGTGAGCCCGCCGCTGTTTGAGGTCATGTCGATTCTGGGCAAGGAGAAGGTCATCAGCCGTTTGGACTACGCCGCGACGGTGCTCGCGAAGGGGTGACGATGCAGGAAGGACGACGGCATATTCGGATCGGCACTCCGGTGCTCGTGGAGTTTCCCAACCCGGCGACGATGAAGACCGAACGCAGCTTCTCGCAGGATGTCAGCGAAACCGGGATGCGGTTTCCGACGGCAGTCGCCCTGCAGGTCGGCCAGGAACTTCCATTGGCGCTGGAGCTGCCCTTTCACAATTCGACCTTGCACGCAACCAGTGAGATCGTCTGGCTGCGCGAGGTGTCCCGCCACGGCACCCCCCAGTACGAGGTCGGCGTGCGCTTCCGCTGGCTGGACGACCCCGACCGCCAGCGCCTCACCCGCTATCTGACCGTCTTCGCCCGTCCCCGTCTATGATACAATCAGTAGTCAGTGGTCAGTGATCAGTGGTTGGTGAAAGCTTTTGAAGACCAATCGGGTTCTGGTTCTTCACTAACCACTGACCACTAACCACTGACCACTGGTCACTGACGTTGGCGGATGGTGTAATGGTAGCACAGCAGATTCTGGATCTGCTTGTCTAGG
>JACQHS010000108.1 GCA_016198915.1 Candidatus Omnitrophota bacterium | reverse complement strand
GGTGCTGCTCGTCGAGGCGATGGCGCAGGTCGGCGGGATCATCATGATGAATAAGCCTGAAAACCGAGGCAAGCTCGCCTATTTCATGGCGGTGGACAAGGTCAATTTCCGCAAACCCGTCGTGCCCGGCGACCAGCTCATCATCGAAGCCGAATTGGGCAAACTGCGGTCCCGCACCGGACAGGTCGTCGGCCGCGTGCTGGTGGATGGCAAAGTCGTGTGTGAGGGGGAACTGATGTTTGCCGTGGTGGAGTAGGGCCGTTCATGCGCACCGCGCCCTCGATGCCTCAGCGGCCCCTGCGTCCGAAGGCGGAGGCTCAGGCCGTCGGCCGCATCCATCCGACGGCGATCGTGCATCCGAAGGCGCGGCTGGAGGCCGGCGTTGCCGTCGGACCCTACGCCGTCATCGGGGAGTACGTGACGATCGGCAGCGGAACCGTGATCGGAGCCCACTGCGTGATCGACGGCCGCACGACCCTCGGCCGCGACAACCAGGTGTTTACGGGTGCGGTGATCGGGAGCATCCCGCAGGACTTGAAGTACCGCGGGGAGGACACCGTGCTCCTGATCGGGGATCGCAATAAGATCCGCGAGTACGTGACGATCAACCCGGGCACCGAAGGCGGCGGCGGCAAAACGGTCATCGGCTCGGACGGGCTCTTCATGGCGTATGCGCACGTGGCCCATGACTGCCTGCTCGGGGACCGTGTCGTGCTGGCGAACAGCGTCGCCCTGGCCGGTCACATCACCATTGAGGATCGCGCCGTCATCGGCGGCCTGGTGGGCGTCCACCAGTTCGTGCGCATCGGCACCCTCTCGATCGTTGGCGGCTGTTCCCGGGTGATCCAGGACGTTCCGCCTTATGCGACGTGCGTCGGCTATCCCGCCAAGGTGTTCGGGGTGAACAGCGAGGGACTGCGCCGCGCCGGGATGTCTGAGGAGAATCGGCGCGCGCTGCATCACGTCTTTCGCATCTTGTTCCACTCCAAGCTCTCCATGAGCCACGCCCTCGAGCAGGTGGTCCAGGAGGTCGGCGCGACGTCGGCCTGC
Source organism: Candidatus Omnitrophota bacterium (assembly GCA_016198915.1). GTDB lineage: Bacteria > Omnitrophota > Gorgyraeia > Aquiviventales > Aquiviventaceae > JACQHS01. Next base: position 7,217 of record JACQHS010000108.1, on the reverse strand, counting down.
GCCGAGCTGCAGCATCTGCTGGAGTTCATCCGCCAATCGAAGCGCGGCGTGTGCCGCGCGTAGCCGTTCGTCAGTCGCCGATGTGCGCGTCCGCCCCCGCCGCCACCTCCCGCATCGCGATCATTGCGGGCGCCGGCCGCTTCCCCTTCCATGTCGCGCGGGAAGGGAAGCGCCAGGGCTGCCAGGTGATTGTCCTTGGCCTCCAAGGGTGGGCTGATGCCTCGCTGGCGGGACAGGTTGATGCGTATGAAGAAGTTGCCGTGGGCGAGCTCGGCCGGCTGATCGAGCGGCTCAAGTCCCATGAGGTGCGGCGCGTCATCATGGCCGGGAAAGTCACCAAAGAGATTCTCCTGCGCGATCGGCCTGCCTTTGATGCGGCGGCGCGCGCCGTCGTGCAGCGCGCCCCCGATGCCTCGGTGAATCGCCTCCTCGGTGAGATCGCCGCCCTCTTGGCCCAAGAAGGCATCACGCTCCTGGATTCCTCCACGTTTCTTCGCGACGCGCTCTGTCCGAGCGGGGCGGTGACCGCGCGAGTTCCGACGCCCGGCGAAACCTCCGACATCGACGTGGGATTTCGTGCCGCACGAGCGATGGCTGCGCTCGATATCGGGCAGACCGTAGTGGTCAAGCACCGGGTTGTGATCGCGGTGGAAGCGCTCGAGGGCACCGACGCGGCCATTCAACGGGCTCACGCGCTGGTTGGCTGCGGCCTCGTCGTGGTGAAAGCCGCCTCCCCGTCCCAAGACCGCCGGTTTGATCTTCCGGTGATCGGGTTGGAGACGATCGCAACACTCGTCCAGGCCGGCGTCTCCTGCCTCGCCGTGCAAGCGCATGTCACCCTCCTCCTGGATCGGGACGCCCTTGTGGAGCGCGCCAACGCGTCCAACCTTTGCCTTGTGGGTGTTGCGCCGCCTGCCGACGCCTGAGCGGTTCGATCCTGCGGAGTCCTCATGATCCCACCCCCTGCCGGTCGCAGCGACAGACGGGAAGCCCTCCGTGTCAGTCGCTGCGGTCGCGGCGGGTGGGAGGGATTGACGGTAACTGAGCCGCCCGCCGCGGGTCCCGCCTGCGGGCGGGACGCAGCCAGGGGGTGGGATGATCCCGCTGCGTGACACGATTCCGTCACGGCGCGTCCCCTGGATCATGCGCGGGCTCTTCATCCTTAACCTCGCCGCGTTTCTGCTGGAACTTCAGCAGGGGGAGGCACTCGAAGCCTTCGTCCACCGGTTCGGTGTGGTCCCGATCCAGTGGCGTGTGGCCGCCCCGAGTGATGTCCTGGATTGGCCCGGCCTGCTGCTCACCCTGTTCACCTCCCAGTTCCTTCATGCCGGAGCGCTGCATCTGGGCGCGAATATGCTCTATCTTTGGATTTTCGCCGACAACGTGGAAGACCGGCTCGGGCATGGACGCTTCTTGCTGCTGTATCTCGGCAGCGGAGCGGCGGCTGCGGTCACTCAGCTGCTCATTACGCCGAATTCATCGCTGCCGATGGTGGGGGCGAGCGGTGCGATCGCCGGTGTGCTCGGGGCGTATTTGCTGCTGTTTCCCGCTGCGCGGATCGTGACGCTGGTGCCGCTCGGCGTCTTCTGGGACACCGTGGAGATTCCGGCCTTCATCTTCCTGGGGCTGTGGTTTCTCCTCCAATGGCTGAACGGCATTACAACCATCGGCCAAGTGGCTGATCTGGGCGGGGTCGCCTTCTGGGCGCACATCGGCGGATTCGTGGGCGGGATGATCGGCGTCGTGTTGCTGCGTCCCTTGCGCCGTCGATGAACAAAGTCACCCCACCCTGTCCGTACTTCGGGACATGCGGCGGCTGCACCATGCAGGATGTGGCGTACCCGGATCAGCTGATCCTCAAACGCGGTCGGCTGCAGCGCCTCCTGGGACCCCTCGGGACGGTTCCAGAGATCGAGATCGTCCCGCTGGATGAGCCGTGGCGGTATCGGAATAAAGCTGAATTAACCTTTGGAGAGTCGGAGGGCCAGATCCTGCTGGGCTATCACGCGGCGGGATCGTTCTGGCGCATCGTCGATGTGGAAGACTGTCTCTTGCTGCCCCAGCCGGTCATGGCCATGCTGCGGGATACCCGTCGACTCATCGCCGCCACCGGCCTGCCGGTCTATCGGCCGCGGACGCACCAGGGGTTCTTCCGCTACCTGATCGTGCGCCATAGTCAGGCGACGGACCAGGTGCTGCTGTGTCTGCTCACGGCCCCAGGGCCCCGGGACGTCGTGGAACGGCTGGCGCATGACCTCATGGCGCGCCATCCCCGGCTGTCGAGTTTCTATTGGGGGATCACCGGGAAACTGGCGGATATCGCGGTGCCAGACGAACTTCATCTCATCGAGGGAACCGCCTACTTGGACGACCGCGTGGGACCGTTTCAATTGAAGCTCCATCCGCTGAGCTTTCTTCAGCCGGCGCGCCTCCAGGCCGAGCGGCTGTACGAGGCGCTGTGCGAGGGCCTGGGCGGTGGATCGCCGTCCGTGGCTTGGGACCTCTACTGCGGGCTGGGGCTCGTGGCGTTCTATCTGTCTCGCTGTGCGCAAAAGGTCTACGGCATCGACAGCGAGCCGCGCTCGCTGGACCTCGCTGTCCTCAACGCCTCATTGAACGGCGTGCGCAACGTGGAGTTTCGCGCGGGACGCGTCGAGACGATCCTGCTGAACCGGCGCTTCTGGCTGCAAGAGGCCAAGCCGGACGTGATGGTTGTCGATCCACCCCGCGCCGGCCTGCATCCGCGGGCCGTGCCCTCGATCCTTGCGGCTCGTCCCCATCGTCTGGCGTATGTGTCCTGCAACCCCCAAGCCCTGGTTCGCGACCTCGGCAGTCTGCTGGCCGGCTTTCCGCGGTACCGCCTCACCCGCGTGACGGCCTTCGACATGTTCCCTCAGACCGATCACGTCGAGACCCTCGCCCTCCTCGAGCGGGCCTGATACTCGCGACCTGCGCTCCCTAGCCATTCCTTGCTCCCATCAGATATACTTAGAATCCGTCCATGCCGAAGCGAAACCATCAGCGAAAACTTGAAGACCCCTGGCAGATCTTCCGGATCATGGGGGAGTTCGTCGAGGGATTCGATGAGCTCTCGGATGTGACGAACGCCGTCTCCATCTTCGGCTCCTCGCGGACCAAGCCCTCGGATCCCTATTACCAGCTCACGATCGACATCGCCAACGCCCTCGCGAGAGCCGGCTACTCCGTCATTACCGGGGCAGGACCGGGAGCGATGGAGGCGGCGAATAAGGGGGCGTCGGAAGCGGGCGGAGAGTCAATCGGCCTCAATATCGAGATTCCCATCCAGCAGATGCCCAACCGGTTTGTGAAGCGGCTGCTGAGCTTCCGCTACTTCTTCGTCCGCCGGGTGATGTTCGTGAAGTACTCGAAGGCGCTGGTCGTGATGCCGGGCGGGTTCGGGACGCTCGATGAGTTTTTTGAAATCGCCACGCTCGTCCAGACCAAGCGCGTGGACCCCATCCCTATGATCCTCGTCGGACAGGAGTACTGGCAGGGGCTGTTGGACTGGATGGAGCGCTTCGTGCTGAAACGAGGCTATATGGAGTGGGATGACTGGAAGCGGTTTACCATCTGCGAGACGGCCGAGGAGGTCCTGACGACGGTCGAAGCGTTCTACAAAGACTCGAAAGCCCGCCACCCTTTGACCGTCACCGACGTGCCGCGCAGGACCCGCAGCAGTTCCTCGTGAATCCATCCGTTCGAGGCCGCGACTCGACCATCGCTGAGAACAACGCTCCTGCCGTCAAAATCGGTGACCCGTCCACCCGCTTCCTCAACGAGGAGCAGCCCCGCCGCAACGTCCCACGGCCAGAGATCCCGCTCATAAAACCCATCCAGCCATCCCGCGGCGACATACGCCAGGCAGAGGGCGGTCGAGCCCATGCGGCGGACGGCCTGTGTGCGTGACTCAAGGGCGTGAAACCAGCGAGCATAGGGCTGGGGATGCCGGCGAAACTTGGCGGAGAACCCCGTCGCGAGCAGGCTCGTGGCCAGCGTCCGGTGCCGAGAGACACGCAGCCGCTTTCCGTTCAGAAATGCCCCATGGCCTTGAGCGGCGACGAATAACTGCCGGCGGATTGGATCACAGATGACCCCGACGATCCTGACTCCTTCGTGCACCAGCCCGATCGACACGCCAAAGCATGGGACGCCGTGCACGAAGTTCGTGGTGCCATCCAACGGGTCCACGATCCATTGGTACGGGGAGGCGGAACGGCGTCCGCCGCGTTCTTCCCCCAGGAAGCCGAAGCCGGGGTAGGCCCGATGGAGGATGCGGTGAATCGCCTGTTCCGAGGCGCGGTCGATGTTGGTGACGAGATCGTTGATGCCGCGCTTCATGGCGACGGTAGCGGGCTTGCCGGCGTGCTGAGCGAGCAGGCGCCCAGCTGCGCGCGCGGCCTGCGAGGCGGCACGGGCGTACCCTGACAGCGGCGGCGGAAGCATGGGCTGCATTATATCCAAAAATCTCATTGCAATCTTCAACAAATCATGGTAATTGAGACACAAGCTCATGTCTCCCCCTGTAGCGCGTCCCTACCGACGACGGCACTTGATCGTCAATCGCCCGCTGCAGTACCGGTTTATTGGAGCGATGCTTCTCATTCTCATCGCTCTCACGGCGATCGGCCTCGCCACCGTCTATCTGACCTTGTGGATGACGCTGCGCGCCTTTGGGCTGGAACACGATGCGGTGTCGGTGGCGTTGTTCACAACGGTGTGGTGGAGCCTCACCGTGGAACTGCTCGTGGTGGCCCCGTTTGTCATCTGGATGGGGGTGCTGCTCACCCATAAGATTGCCGGTCCCCTCGTGAGGATCCAGGCCGCCTTGGCCCGGATGACGAACGGCCACTACGATGTGCATCTGCGGCTGCGCAAGCGGGATGCGCTGGTGGAACTTGCCGAGGGCATCAATCGTCTTGCCGAGTCCCTCCGGACCCACCGCTGACCCCCACCACCTGTTGCTCCCGCCAGAGGCGGGAGGCTCGCCTTCGGCGAGGCCACAGGCGGCAGGGATTTACCCTTATCGAAATATTGGTGGTGGTTTCGATCCTCGCCCTGCTTGCCACCGTTGGGGTGCTGCAGCTCGCGCGCGCCCGGATCATCACCCACGAAGAGCTCACCCTGGTTTCGATGCGACAAATCTCCAGGGCGTGCCATTTCTTTTACTTGGCCAATCTGCGGTTTCCCGCCAGCCTGACCGAGCTGGCGACGGCCAGCCCCCCCTACATTCCGCTCGACCTTGCGGGGGACGGATTCACCGTTGAGAAGCGCGGCTACCGCTTTACCTACGCCAACCCGTCCAGCAACAGTTTTTCGCTGAACGCCGATCCCATTACTTCCGGTGTGACCGGCAGCCGCTATTTCTACGTGGACCAAGGCCTTGTCATGCATGTGGACCAGTCCGCATCGGCTGATGCGAACGATCCCGTGATCCCGTAGGCAGATGGCGAGGGGGGCATGATGCGCGAATCGACTGAGCTGCGGCCGCATCGGCGGCAGCATTGGCTGGTGAATCGGAGCTTCCAATTTCGGTTTGTGCGGGCGATGGTGTTGGTGCTCTTCGTGATGGCCGCCGCCGCCGTTCTGGGGATCTATGCCGCCATCTGGTTTACGCTGTACTCCTTCGAACTGGTGAATGACAGGTATCTTGTGGCCCTCTTCAATACGGTGTCCTGGACGGTGGTCCTGGAACTGATCCTCCTGGTGCCCGTCGTCACGTGGCTGGGGATCCTCGTGACCCATAAGGTGGCCGGCCCGCTTGTCAGGATCCGTGCGGCCTTATTCCAGATGACCCAAGGGAACTTTGATATCCACCTCACCCTGCGCAAGGGTGATGCGCTGACGGACCTTGCGGAGGACATCAATCGCCTCGCGACCTTTCTGCGCAGCCGTTCACGCTCGTAGGTCCCTCCTGTTACTCCCGTCGACTTAATTTCGCGTAACGGCGCTTAAAGCCGTTCAGGTATACTTGTGTCATGGCATCCGTGATTTTGTCGATTGATCAGGGAACGACGGGGACGACCGCGCTGCTCGTGAACCGTCGAGCCCGCGTCGTTTCACAGGGCTACGCCGAGCTGCCGCAGTACTACCCCCGCCCCGGCTGGGTGGAGCATGATCCCGAGGAACTGCTCCAGACCACCCGGATGGCGATCCAGCGGGCACTGGCTGCCGGCCGGGTGAGCCCCCGCGCGATCGCCGCCATCGGGATCACCAACCAGCGTGAGACCACGGTGGTCTGGGACCGCCGGACCGGACGCGCGCTCGCGAAGGCCATCGTGTGGCAGTGCCGGCGGACGGCTCCCTTCTGCGATCGGTTGAAGGCTCAGGGGTTGGCCCCGGAGGTCCGCCGCAAGACCGGCCTGGTCATTGACGCCTACTTTTCCGGGACGAAGATCCGGTGGCTGTTGGATCACGTGGCGGGGCTGCGCGCGCGAACCCGCCGGGGCCTGGCCGCCTTCGGCACGGTGGACAGTTGGCTCCTGTGGCGTCTCTCAGGAGGGCGGGTGCACGCCACTGACTATACGAACGCCTCGCGTACCCTCCTCTACAATATCCGGACCCACCGCTGGGATCCCGCCCTGCTGGACCGTGTGGGTGTCCCGTCGTCGATGCTGCCGATCGTCAAACCGTCGAGCGGGCTGTTCGGGATGACGAACGCGTGGGGTCCCCTGCCGTCAGGCATTCCGATCAGCGGCATCGCGGGAGACCAGCAGGCGTCTATGGTCGGCCACGGCTGCCTGCGTCCAGGGTCGGCGAAGAACACCTACGGCACCGGCTGCTTTCTCCTGCTGAATACGGGAGCCCGTTTCGTCGCCAGCCGTCACGGCCTCATCACCACGCTCATCTACGACGGCAACGTAACACCCGCCTACGCGCTGGAAGGCAGCGTCTTCATCGCGGGCGCGGCGATCCAGTGGCTGCGGGACGGCCTGCGGTTGATTCGGCACGCGCCCGAGACCGAGGCAATCGCCCGCCGTGTGAAGGAGACCGGCGGCGTCTATGTTGTGCCGGCGTTCGTGGGGTTGGGCGCGCCGTACTGGGACATGGGAGCGCGAGGTGCTGTCATCGGCATGACGCGGGGGACGACCCGGGACATTCTTGTGCGGGCCACCCTGGAAGCGCTCGCGTATCAAACGCGCGATGTCGTGGACGCGATGGAACGAGACAGCGGGCTGCGGCTGCAGCGGCTGCAGGTC
>JACQHS010000111.1 GCA_016198915.1 Candidatus Omnitrophota bacterium | reverse complement strand
ATCCGAAGACGCGAGTGCAATTCTCGCCGCCTCCACTTTTTTCGCCCGTAGGGCGAAAAAAGTGCCCTGAGCGAAGCGAAGGGCGACAAACCGCCGCGTAGCGGCGGAAAGACACTACAATAATTTGTGAACGAATAGATCCGAGTATTTTCTAGTGCGCCGTCTTTTCATCCTTTGCATTTCGTTCGCCGCCGCCTCATGGGGATGCTCGACCACCCCGCCGGCGCCCAGAAGCGGCCTCCTGCGCAGCCCGCCCCAATACCGCCAGCCCCTGACCGGTGCGATCCGCACGATCGTCATTGACGCCGGCCATGGCGGTCATGACCCCGGGGCATCCCATCACGGCCTCAGAGAGAAACACCTCGCGCTGGACATCGCCAGGCGCCTACGCACGAACCTGCAGGAGGCGGGATTGACCGTGGTGATGACGCGCGAAACCGATCAGTTTATTTCCCTCAGCGGCCGGCCCTCCGTCGCCAATCGTCTTGGCGCAGATCTCTTCGTGAGCGTCCACATCAACGCCAATAAAAGCCAGCGGGTCTCCGGCGCCGAAGTGTACTACCCCCGCGTTTCCGCCGTGTCCAAAACGGCCGCGTGGCCGCCGTCCGTCCGGTCCGCCGAAGTCGGCGTGCCCTCCATGACCGTCAAACAGATTTTGTGGGACCTTGTCTTAGGACGCACCCGCTCCCAGTCGCGCCGGCTCGCGACTGACATCTGCGGTTCGATGCGGCAGGGGTTGCAGGTGGGGTGTAAGACGAGGTCGGCGCGATTCGTTGTCCTGCGCGAGGCGTGGATGCCCTCGGTCTTGGTGGAGGTCGGCTACGTCAGCAACGCCACTGAGGCCCAGCGGCTGAACCGGTCCGACTATCGCGCGGCTGCCGCCACATCCATCGCCCAGGGGATCGTGTCGTACATCCGCGACATCGGCGCGCAGCATATATAGGAAGCACAACGGTTAGTCCACAGTCCACAGTCGATAGTCCATAGCAGACCGATAAAATGAACGGGACACGGCAGCCGATTGGCGTGTTTGATTCGGGGATCGGCGGGCTCACGGTTGTCAAGGCGCTGGTCGAGGAGCTGCCGTCGGAGTCCATCGTGTACTTCGGGGACACGGCGCGGGTGCCCTACGGCACCAAATCGAAATCCACGATCGTGAAGTTCTCCCTGGAGAACGTCGAGTTCCTCCTGCGCTTCGGCGTCAAGTGCATCGTCATCGCCTGCAACACGTCCTCCTCCTGGGCGCTGCCCACCCTGCGCAAATATTTCAAGGTGCCCATCATCGGCGTGATCCGCCCTGGTGCCTTGGCAGCGGTGCGCGCCACGCGCAACAAACGGGTCGGCGTCATCGGCACGACCGCGACGATCCGCAGCGGCGCCTACGAAACGGCGATCCATCGCGTGGACCCCCGCATCAAGGTGTTCTCCCAACACTGCCCCCTCTTCGTGCCGCTGGTTGAAGAAGGGTGGCTCAACGGGTCGGTGTGCCTGGAGGTGGCCGAGCGCTACCTCCACCCGCTCAAGCGCGAGCGCATCGACACGCTCATCCTCGGCTGCACGCACTACCCGCTGATCTCCTCGACGATTCATAAGGTGCTGGGGCCGGAGGTCGTGCTGGTGGATTCCGCCCAGCAGACCGTGACCGAGGTCCGTGGGGTGCTGATGGGCACTGATGCCCTGAGCAACGGCAACACTCGGCCCCGCTACCGGTTCTTCGTTACGGATGAGCCCAGCCACTTCAACCGCATCGGCCACCGGTTTCTCGGACAGGTGGTCGGGTCGGTTGAGCGGGTCAACCCGGTGTGAGGCCGCAGGCGACGATGCCGCGACCCGACGGCCGCAGCACTGGTGAATTGCGCCGCGTGAAGCTCACCCCCCGCGTGATGAAGTTCTCAGACGCCTCCTGCCTCGTCGAATGGGGCGACACGAAGGTCATCTGCACTGCGACGGTGGAGGAGAGTGTGCCGCCGTTTCTGCGCAACAGCGGCACCGGCTGGGTGACGGGGGAGTACGGCATGCTGCCCCGCGCGAGTGCTACGCGCATCGTTCGCGAGCGCGGCAAGATCGGCGGCCGCACCCAGGAGATTCAGCGGCTGATCGGTCGCAGCCTGCGGACCGTGGTGGACCTGCCGCGTCTGGGTGAGCGGTCCATCATCATCGATTGCGATGTCATTCAGGCGGACGGCGGCACGCGCTGTGCCGCGATCACCGGCGGGTTCGTCGCGCTCGTCGAGGCCCTTCGGCATCTGCGCCGGCAGCGCCAGATCCTCACGATGCCGGTGAAAGATTTCGTCGCCGCGGCGAGCGTTGGGATGGTCAAGGGTGCGCCGGTCCTCGATTTGAGCTACAAGGAGGACTCGGCCGCCGACGTGGACATGAACATCGTCATGACCGGACGCGGCACGTTCGTGGAGCTGCAGGGGACGGCGGAGCGCACGCCCTTCACGACGGCCGACCTGCGCCGGCTGCTGCAGCTGGCCGCCTCCGGCATCCGCCAGCTCATCACGCTCCAGCGCCGGGCCCTCCGCGCCGCATCACCGCGGCAGTTGTAAGTCCGTCTCCCCATGCTGGACATCGTGATCGCCACGAGAAATCTGCACAAGTTTCGTGAGCTGAAGCAACTGCTCAACGTCCCCGGCATCCGCTGGCGCTCTCTCCGGGAGTTCCCCCGCGCAGGCAAGGTCCGGGAAACCGGGCGGACGTATGCGGCGAATGCGCGGAAGAAAGCACTGGCCGTTGCCCGGGCAACGGGAGGGCTGGCCGTAGCCGATGACTCGGGGCTTGAGGTAGACGCGTTGAGGGGTGCGCCCGGCGTGCGGTCGGCCCGGTTCGCCGGCGGGCACGGCGGCGATCAGGCCAACAACCGGAAACTCCTGCGTCTCCTGGGACATCGGCCGATGAGCCAGCGTCGCGCGCGATACCGCTGCGTGTTGGCGCTGGCCCGGCCGGGGCGCGTCATCCGTATCGTTGACGGAGACTGGAAGGGATGCATCGCCTTTCGGCCGTCCGGATCGCAAGGGTTCGGCTATGATCCGGTCTTTGTGGTGCCGCGGTTGGGCAAGACCGTCGGGCAGCTGCCGGCGCGCGTCAAACAGCGATGGAGCCACCGCGCCGCCGCGTCCCGCAAGCTTCGTCCGGTGCTGCGGCGCTTAACGAAGTGATTTCAGGATTCCTTGCAGCAGCTCGGTTGGGCCCGGGGCCACCTGTTTGATGACTTCGCCGGTGCCGTATTCGAACCGGTAGTCGGGATTCTTCAGCGTCCCGGTGAGCCGATGACGTCCGATGAGCTGCCGCAGCCGCTCCAGCTGTCCTGCGGCTTTGAGGATGGTGCTGGCCAGCGTTGAGGTCGTCGGCGATTCCAGCACGATGCCTTCAGACAGCTCCGGTTCGATGACGAAATCCAGCGTCTGATCCAACCCAACGCTGCCCCGCGCGTAGATCGCCACCGGCTCAGTGCCTGCGATGCCCCCTAGGCGCAGATCCTCAGTGTGGAACCGCTCCTGCGACAGCCGCCACGTCACCGACGCCTGCGTGATCTGCGCCCGCCGCAGCGCTTCTAATCCCAGCCGGTCGCCCAGCATCCCGAACAGCCCCCGGAACACCTTGTCCAACAACGGCACATCCGCCAGCCGCTCTCCCGACGCATTCAGCCAGCCCTCGCCGCGCCATGCGGGGCGCTGCTGCTGCATCCCGGCGATCGACGCATGAGACGAAACGGTCCCGGCGATCTGCCGCTTCTGCCAGGCCGGCACGGCAAGCGCCAGCCGTTCCAGCCGCAGCCCGACGAGGTCGGCTTCCGCGAGAAATTCAGCATCCGCCGCCCGGTGCCTGACCGTCAGCTCGCCCTGGAATCGGCCGTCGGCGACCAGGGCCGAGGGCACGCGCACGCGCAAGGCACGATTCTGCTGCTCGAACTCGCAGGCGAGCTGCTCGATGGGGACATCGCGCACGCCAAGCTGCGCGGCGGTCAGCCAGCCGCGCAGCTGCGCGTCCTGCCACGCGTCGAGCGGTCCGTCGAAGTCCGCATTCAGCGTCGACGCTCCGGAGAGCTTCCAGGGTTCAAGCCCCTGCGCCGGCAGAAAGGGAACGCGGGTCAGGTCGGCCATCTGCACGGTTCCGGCCAGCCTCAGCCGGCTGCGGCGCGGGGCTTCGCGTGCTATCGCGCCGTTCAGTGAGAGCCGGCTGTCGTGGAACGAAAGCTGCGCCTCATCAATGACGATTTCCTCCGGCGTCACGCGGGCGACGGCCTCAAGCCGCCCGTCCGCGATGCCCAAGGTCGCTGCGATGACCGGCTGCGGCTCGAACGTGACGCGTCCGGTGAGCGACATCGGCTGCTCATCGAATTGAAATGACGCGTCGCGCACGTCAATGCGCCCCGGCTCAAAGATCAGCCGTCCTGTCACGTGCTCGATGGGGTGGGGCAGCGCGCTGACACGGGCACTAGCCTCGCGCAGATCCATTTGACCGCTGGCGGTCAGGGATGTGAGCGGTCCCTCCAACTCCACGTTTACCTCTGCAATGCCTGCCAGCTCCTGGAGCGCGCCGTCGGGCGGAAGCAATCCCGAGAGCGCCTCAAGCGGCAACATCCCTTCAATGGCTGCGGAGACGGTAGTCGGGGTCAGAAAGCGGACGGTGCCATCCACGGCCACCTGCTGATCAAGGAGCCGGACACGGCCTTTCGACACCGTAAGCGATCGCCCGAGCATGTCATAGTCGAGGCGGCCGTTGATCTCAGTCAGCGGCGTCTTCAGCTTCGGTGTGGCCAGCGAGGCGTCGCGCAGCTCCATGTGGAGGAGTGTATCGAGCTGCGGGGTGGGACGCAGCGGTCCGCGCACGACGGCGAGAAGATCCGTCGTCCCGGACAGTTGCGCACGCTCGCGGAGGGTCGGCACCAGCGCCATCAGCGGCGCAAGCTCGGCATGCGAAGTGATGAGCAGTTCGATGGAGGGCTGCTGCAGGGGTGCCACGGTGCCTTTCACGGTCCACCGCGACCCGTGGATCATGCCGCGAAGCTGTTCGATGTCCAGCGTGTCTTCGGTGAGCCGGACCGTGCCCTCGACGCCGGTGATGGGCTGCAGCGCCCTGAGGGCGGGCCCCGCGACCGTCCCGTCGCGGAGCGAGATGGCCGCCTCAACAGCCCACGGCTCGCCGGGCTGGCGCGGGGCGCTGGCGCGGGCCTGGACGGACGCGTCCGTCCGGATCTGCAGGTGGGGGGTCGTCCACACCAACGGCCGTCTGGTCGTCTCGGCGTTGAGCGTGAGAGATTGACGCTGCAGGTGGTAGCGTCCGGTGGCCTCCACCTCCGTCTGGCATGGCACTTCCATCTCGGCATGGAGGCGGAACGCCAATTCCCGCTGCAGGATGAAGCCCAGCCACCCAACACTCAGGCGCATCAGCGGTGCCACGAGCCGCGGCTCGCGCGAGGCGCGGTCCTCAACTTGGACATTCTCGACGATGATGCCCCTGGCGAATTCATAGCGCACAGCCCCCAGGGAGACCTCGATGGGCAAGCGCCGCTCAAGCTCCGCTTCCAGCCGCGCTTTGCCTTGTGTTGGGACCCACATCGCCAAAAAGATCCACCAGGCGATGGTGCCGATGGCGAGCAGGCCGGCGACGACGGACGCTGTGATGATGAGTGTGCGCTTCATCCCGCGGTCATTATAGGTTACAATGACGCGAATGTCTCGTTACGCCAAGACGGGGAGTGGCTCAGTTTGGTAGAGCGTCTTGTTTGGGACCAGAAGGTCGTGGGTTCGAATCCCACCTCCCCGATTCCTTAAAAAGGGCCATGATTTCTATAGCGAACGACGCGCCCGTAGCTCAACTGGAAGAGCAGTGGGTTTCTAACCCATTGGTTGCAGGTTCAAGTCCTGCCGGGCGCGCTT
>JACQHS010000109.1 GCA_016198915.1 Candidatus Omnitrophota bacterium | reverse complement strand
GTGGTGGATGACGGCACCTTTGGCGACATGGAGGAGGTCCCCATCACCGTGGTCGCTCCGCCGGTCTTAGACCCGATTGGCCCGAAGACCATCAATGAAGGCCAGTTATTGAGCTTCTCGGTGAGCGCGATGGATTCTGACGCCGCGGCGACGTTAACCCTCAGTGCCACGAACCTGCCGGCCGGGGCGAGCTTTCCCACGGTGAATGGAACAGGCAGCGTCAGCGGGACCTTCAATTGGACGCCTGGCTTTAATCAGGCGGGAAGCTACCAGGTGACCTTCACGGCCGCTGATCAAGGGGGCTTGAGTGACTCCGAGGCGATCACAATCACGGTCAATAACGTCAATCAGGCTCCGACGATCACCACCGGAAATCAGGACATGCACGAGAAAACCGACCTGACCTTTGCGTTCAACTGCGGGGGCAGCCCCTGCACCTTCTTCGAGGTGGTCGCAACGGATCCGGACGGTGATCCGGTGAGCCTCTCGATGGTGACCTGGCCTCCCCCACCGCCGGGATCGAGTTTTGATTCGGTGAGCCGCCGCTTCACCTGGACGAACCCCTCCTTCGCCGCGCTTCGACGATGTCACGCAAGCTATAGCGCGACCTTCCAAGCCGCCGATGGCCTCGGCGGCTGGGCGCAGAAGACGCTCACGATCACCTGGAAGCGCTGCGGCGCGGGCAGCGCCTTCTGCGCGTCTCTGATCAACCACCCCCCGATCATCTTTGCCATCAGCCGCAGCGACGGCGGCTGGGGCGGGATCGACACCCCGTGGGGCCAGACGACCGGCTGGATGTACAACCAGGTCTACGCCGGCAATCTCTTCACCCTTCTCAGCGAGCAGACTCTCCTGACCCCGGATCGCGATTTTTATCCGACCTGCGATCCGGATGGCGACGCGCTCAGCGCCTACGCGTGGAGCTACCTGGGCAGCAGCCCGGCAGGCGTCACACAGGAGCAGCTCAACCTGAACGGGCTGAACCAGCCCACGGCCACGGGGACAGCCCCCACGACGGTGGGAACGATCCTGAACTTCCGGCTCCAGGTGCAGGATAGTCAAGGAGGCAGTGGTTCCGCAGACACCTCCGTTCAGATCATCCAACGGTCGTCGTGCTTCATCGCGACGGCCGCCTACGGAAACCCCCTGGCGCCGGAGCTGGACATCCTGCGGGCCTACCGCGATGACGTCTTGGCTCGCTCCTGGCTCGGACAGCGGTTCATCGAGCTCTACTACAGGACGAGCTCCCCTGTCGCACAGTTCATCGCGGACAAACCGTCCCTTCGCGCCCTCACCCGCCAAGCACTCCGCCCCGTGATCGTCTGGGCGAGACGGCAGCTTGCCCTGGCAGAGTGAGCTTCAGCATTCCGAATTCCCCATTCCGCATTTGCCCCTGTGACCTTGACAGTTTCCGCAGTCCTCAGGCATACTTCAATTGTTCATTGACATGACCCACTGATAAAGCCACACCCGGAGTAATCCGGGGCCGGAAAGCCACAGGCCCTTGACATCAAGGATGTCAAGGGTAGCTGAGCCGCCAAAGGGGGAAGACGTGGACGAATCGCTGAGCCTAACTTCACTCCCTGGGTTAGGTGTTTTTATTTGGGCTGGTACTGCCCTGTTGAGTGTTTTTGTTTGGGTCGGTTGTGCCCTTTTTGAGTCCTACCGTAGGCGGGGAGGGCACAACCATGCTTGAGACCCTGATCTCTTCCAGGATCAGGCGGACCCTTTTTGAATACCTCTTGACCCACCCCACCCAGTACTTCTACCTGCGCGGACTGGCCAAGGACCTGAATCTTTCCATCAGTCCGCTGCGCCGCGAGCTTGTGCGCTTGGAGCAGGCCGGCGTGCTCGCGGTAGTTGAAGAAGCGAACATCCGCTTCTACCGCGTCAATACGGAATCCCCGACCTACCGCCAACTGCGTCAGGCCTTCGACATTAGCGCTCTACCGAAACCTTCCGTCGAGCCACCCGCTCACCCTGTTGCCGCAGCGGTCATGGACCCCGGTCCTGGGCCGCAGCCGCAACCCGCTCCTGCGCCGAGTTCTCTGCGCAGTCCTGCGCTGATTGCCGCCTCAGCGGTGGGGATTGCGCTCATGCTGATTGTTGCAAGCCTCTTCTATGTCTCCATGACCGGTGATCGGTTGGCGTCCACCGTCCGGCGCGCGCTTGCTACCCAGAAAGCGGAGGTGACTGTTGTCGCACCCGCCCCCTCCTCCGCCTCTGGGGTGATGCGCGGCAGCCGCTGGCAAGTTGTGCCGGGCGGCTTCGGCGGGTTTAGTTCAGGAGCCTCCAATGAGAGCTATTGAGAGTGGTCAGTGGTCAGTGGTCAGTGGTCAGTGGAGGGTCTTTATCGGACTTTTGCTGTTCTTTCAGCTTTTCACCGGCCACTATTCACTGATCACTAATCACTGGTCTCACTGGTCACTGGTCACTGACGCTTGGGCCGCGGTTCCCTGGATGATCAACTACCAGGGCCGGCTGACGGATACCTCCGGCAAGTCCATTACCGGCAGCTACACGATGACCTTCCGGCTCTACGATGCCTCCACCAGCGGGACCAAAGTGTGGGAGGAAGCGCAGACCATCAGTTTGGCGGAGGCCGACAGCGGGATCTTTAGCGTCGTCCTTGGCTCGGTGACCTCGATGAGCACGGTGGATTTCAACACGCCGATGTGGCTCTCGGTGCAGGTGTCGGGCGACTCGGAGATGACGCCGCGCCAGCGGCTGACCGCCACCGGCTATGCCATGAACGCGGATCAGCTTGACTCGTTGGATTCCTCAAAGTTCGTGCGCACCGACATCGACTCCTCCAGCTCCGGCAAGCTCACACTGACCAAATCAGGTCTGTCCCTGCTGATCCAGCCGACCACCGACCCCTCAGCGAACACCAAGCTCATCGACGTTCAGAATGCGGCCGGGACCTCAAAATTCAGCGTGGACCTTGAAGGGGACGTGTCTGTCGCCGGCGATCTCTCGGTGACGGGAACGGTCAGCGGCTCCATCGCGACGACCGGCACAACCAACGCCACCTGGACGGTGGACAGCGACAACACCAGCGGCTCGGAGCCCGCCAGCGGCGCCGGCCTTGTCATTGAGGGTGGCAGCGGCGATGTTTCGCTGCTGTGGGATGCCACGAACGATGAGCTCGATGTCAATAAAACGACTAATATCACCGGCACCTTGAAACTCTCGGGTTCGACCTCCGGGTTCGTCGGCTTAGCACCCGCGGCCGCGGCGGGATCGACAACCTACACCCTGCCCAGCGCGGATGGCTCAAGCGGCCAGGTGCTCTCCACGGATGGGTCTGGCACTCTCTCTTGGGCCGCTGATGCCAACGCCGGGGGGGACATCACCAGCGTCACGGCCGGGACGGGCCTCACCGGCGGCGGCTCGAGCGGAGATGTGACACTTTCGCTGTCAACGCCCGTGGCGGTGACGAGCGGCGGCACAGGACTGTCCACCGTGACGCAGGGCGACCTGCTGTATGCCTCCGCAGCCGATACCCTCTCGGCGCTGGCGAAGAACGCGACCTCGACACGCTACCTCTCGAATACGGGCAGCAGCAATAACCCTGCGTGGGCCCAGGTCGATTTGAGTAACGGGGTGACAGGGACGCTGCCGCTCGCCAACGGGGGAACCAACAACGCCAGCCTCACCAACTGCACGAGCGGCCAGGCGCTGACCGTCACCGGCGGGGCGGCGGCCTGCACCAGCACGATCACCTCAAGCGATGCCGGCAGCGGGACCTCGAGCCTGACCTTTACCATTGACAATGACAACTCCGGCGCCGCGGTCGCCAACGGCGCCGGCATC
Organism: Candidatus Omnitrophota bacterium; assembly: GCA_016198915.1. Taxonomy (GTDB): domain Bacteria; phylum Omnitrophota; class Gorgyraeia; order Aquiviventales; family Aquiviventaceae; genus JACQHS01. The sequence goes on along the minus strand of JACQHS010000109.1, from coordinate 584 downwards.
GTGCTGGAAGGCGGCACGGGCACTGATAAGTCGATCCTGTGGGATGCGACGAACACCGAGTTCGACGTCAACGATGACGTGGCGATTACGGGCGATGTCCTCATCGACACGACTGGGACTACCGGCGATGCCGTCACGGATACGAACGCCGCCAAGGCGCTGGCCATCGCGATGGATCCCAGCGGCACAGGAGATGAGGATGGTGTCATCAAGCTGGGGAAGCAGGGTGGGAACTGGGAATACATTCAGTATGACGCATCGCTTGGCAGTGCCGGCAAGTTCGTCTTCAGCGCGCCGCTGCAGGTCATGGGCTCAAGTCCTGCAAGCATTACGTTTGACGATGGTTCCGGCACCACCAAGACCCTGACGTACGATTCCACGCAGGGCAACCCGTTTCAATTTTCAGATAACGTCCAGGCGCCGGCGCTGGAAGTTGTGGGAGAAAGCCCTGCCGTCCTGACGTTCGGCAACAGCACCGACAAGGTCAGCATGATCTACGATCCGGCCACAGACAAGATCTCCTTCAGCAAGGGCAGGTTCCAGCAGCAGTTCCGCAACCTCGTCAAGAACGGCTCCTTTGAGGC
>JACQHS010000107.1 GCA_016198915.1 Candidatus Omnitrophota bacterium | reverse complement strand
GCGGAACGCTGGGACGGATTACGGCCTCCGGCGTCATGGAAAACGTCGTGCATGCGTCGGCAGATCCGAGCGAAGCGGAACGAGAAATCCTGCTCTGGTTCACGCCGCAGGAACTGCTCAGAGACTGCGTTCCGATCCAGCAGTCGTCTAAGGTCCGCCGATGAAAAAGCGCGCGGGCGGGATCCAGAGCATGACCGGCTACGGCCGGGCCAGCCGGCGGACCGCGGCCGGCAACATCACCGTGGAATTTCGCAGCACGAATCATCGGTACCTGGAAGTCGATCAGCGGCTGCCGAATGGGTTGACGGCGATTCAAGGGCGTTTGACGGAGCTGATCCAAAAGCGGCTGCGGCGGGGGCGAGTCGAGGCGCTCGTGTTTGTCCAGGCGCTGCAGGGCGACCGCCGCCGGGTCGTGTTTGATGAGCCGCTGCTGGCGCGCTACCACGAAGCGCTCGTGTCACTCAAAGGCCGGTTCGGCCTCAAGGGTCCGATCTCGCTGGACCAGCTCTTAGCGCTCCCGCAGGCGGTGACCGTGGCCGAGGAGCGCCTGCCGACGGAACGGCTGTGGGAGCCGATCCGTCAGACCGCAGAGACAGCCCTCGCCGCGCTCGTCCACACGCGCCAGCGGGAGGGGGCTCGGCTCGTCGCGGATCTGCGCCGGCAGATTGCGCTGATCGAGTCGCATGCGCGGAAGATCACAGCCCGCCTGCCCAAAGCCCTGGAGCAGCAGCGCCAGCAGCTGCGCAGGCGGCTGCGCGAGCTCCTCGGAACTTCAGGATCCCGCTCCGTCGCGCAGCTGGAAGAAGCGGTCGCGCTCGTGCGGGATGCGGATATTCATGAGGAGCTCGTGCGGCTGGACAGCCACCTGGCGCACATGCGCCAAACGCTGTCCGGCCATCAGCTCGTCGGCAAACAGCTGGATTTCATCGCCCAGGAGCTCATGCGGGAGACGAACACGATCGGCGCGAAGGTGAACGACCCGCAGGCAGCGAGGCACGTCGTCGAGACCAAGGGCTGTATCGAAAAGATTCGAGAACAAGTCCAGAATTTAGAATGAATCGATATTCCGCATTGCGTCAATGAGCGCTTCGGTATTTCTCAATGTGGGCTTTGATAATGCGGTGGCGGCGGAGCGGATCATCGCCGTGGTCGCGGCGGATCCGTCGCCGATCAAACGGCTCCGGGAGGCGGCCAGCCGCCATCAGAAGCTCATCGATGCGACCAACGGCCGGCGGACGCGCACCGTCATCGTGACCGATTCTGATCACGTGGTCCTCTCGAGTCTTCAGCCGGAAACGGTGAGCCAGCGGCTGGCTGAACTGCGGAGCGGATAACCGATCGGCTCGACGATGGGTCTCCCGCGACGTCCGGGTCGGGTGTTCGTCATTTCCAGTCCCTCGGGTGGTGGGAAAACGACCGTCGTCGAACGGCTGACGCGCCGCCTGCCGCGGCTGGTACGCTCGGTGTCGGTGACGACGCGCCCGCCTCGCAAAGGAGAGCGGCGCGGACGGGATTACCGCTTCGTTTCGCGCCCGGTGTTTGAGCGGATGCAGCGAACGGGAGCGCTGCTGGAGTGGGCAAAGGTCCACGGCGAGTACTACGGGACCCCGAAACGGCCCATCGTCAGGACCCTCGCGCAAGGCCGCCACGCGCTCTTGAGCATCGATGTGCAGGGTGCGAGGAAAATCCGTCGGGCGCTGGGTCAGCAGGCGGTGCTCATTTTTCTGCTGCCGCCGTCGCAAGACGTCCTGCGCCGCCGGCTGATGCGCCGGCGCACGGAGAGCGCGTCGGCAGTCCGGCGGCGGCTGGCGGCGGCCGCGCGCGAGATGGCTTGCGCGCAATGGTATGACTATGAAGTGGTGAATGACCGGCTGAGCGATACAGTCGCACAGGTGGAAGCGGTTGTGACCGCCGCGGAGGCAGAACCTCTGCGGCCACGAAAGGGGATAGGCGGCGCATGACACAGGTGGCCATTGAGGAGCTCCTCAAGCGGTGCGGCAGCGTCTATAAGCTGGTGATTTTGGCGGCGAAACGGGCCAAGGAGATCGCGGAGGGCGCTCCCCCCTTGGTGGAGACCGAGCAGCGGAAGGTGACGTCGATCGCGCTGGAGGAAATTCTGCACGGGCGCGTGTTGTATCAGGCGGAAGAACCGGCAGGCCCCGGCAAGCGCAGCCGGGCCCGCCCCGGCGATGGTGACCGGCGGGCCGGGGGCAAGGCGAAGGAAGAGAAAAAGAAGAGGGCGGCCACATGATGATGAGTGCACCGGAAATTGTGCTTGGCGTGACCGGGTCCATCGGGGCGTACAAGACTGGAGACATCATCCGGCAGCTGCGGGATGGGGGCTATGGGGTGACGTGCGTGCTCACCCAGCGGGCGACGAAATTCATCTCGCCCACGACACTCCAGGCACTCAGCGAGCGCAAAGCCTACACGGATCTCTTCGACCCGGAGAGCCCGCAGATTGTCCACACCACGCTGGCCGATCGCGCCCGGGCAATCCTCGTCGCGCCGGCGACCGCGAACATCATCGGGAAATTCGCCAACGGGCTGGCGGACGATCTGCTTTCCTGTATTCTCTTGGCGACGCGGGCGAAGCTCCTGTTTGCGCCGGCGATGAATGTCCACATGTGGCAGCACCCGACGGTGCAGCGCAACGTGCAGACGCTCAAACGGCTTGGCGTCCGCTTTGTGGGGCCGGATGTCGGCAAACTGGCCTGCGGCTATGAGGCGATCGGGCATCTCGCCGAGACCGAAGAGATCATCCGGGCGCTCAAGCAACTGGTGCCCGTTGTGGGCGTGCCGGCCGCGAAGCCGGCGGCCGCGACGAAGAAGATCAAAGCGCGCAAGCGACGATGAAATTCGCTCGCCGCCGCGCGCGGCGGCTGCGCATCCTTATCAGCGCCGGACCGACGAGAGAGCCGCTCGACCGCGTGCGGTTCGTGTCGAATTATTCGACCGGCTACATGGGTGCGCTGCTGGCCTCTGAAGCGCTGGCACGCGGGCATCGCGCGCTCGTCGTGCACGGACCGCTGGTGGAACCGCTCCCGCGCGGGACAAAGCGCCTCGCTGTGGAACAGGCCCGTGAGATGGACGCCGCGATGCGGCGCCAGGCCCGGTCTGCAGATGTCGTCGTGATGGCCGCGGCGGTTTCAGATTTCCGGGTTGCCCACGCCGCCCGCGGCAAATGGCCGCGCCGCGGCCGCCGCACGCTGGTGCTTAAGGCAACACCAGACATCATCGGGCGGCTGCCCCGACGCGCGCGGCAGTTGGTGGTTGGCTTCGCGGTGGAGGCAGCACGAGTGGTGCCACGGGCCAAGCGGAAGCTGCGCGAGAAGCGACTGGATCTGCTCATCGCCCAGCACGCCAACGGCTCCGGCGCGCCATTCGGCCGCCATCGGGTGCGAGCCTGGCTGCTTGAGCGCGGCGGCACCGTGCACCCGCTGGGGAAGGTCGCCAAGCGCACGGTGGCGCGTACGCTCCTTGACAAAATTGAGACGCTCTGGTACGGTCAACCAGAGCGCGTGCTACGAACATGAGCAGACAACGAAGACAACCTACTCAGCAGCACGGGTTTACCCTCATTGAACTCTTAGTTGTCATCGCCATCATCGGCATCCTGATCGGATTCTTGGCGCCGGGGGCGATGAAGCTGCGGGAAAAGGCGCGCCGCTCGAAGTGCCAGAACAACCTCAAGCAGATCTTCTACGCGATTTCCTCCTACCGGGATGACCATAACGAGCAGTATCCCGAGTCGCTGGAGGAACTGTATGACGGTTACGTTGACGACCTCGAAGTCTTCAAATGTCCTTCCTCCGCCAAGCCGGTTCCCGCCGCCCCCTCGGGGGGCGACTACGTGTACCGCGCAGGCTTGTCTCCGGCCAGCAAGTCCACCGAAGCCCTCGCCGAGGACACCGCCGGGAACCACCCCGATGGCGTCAACATCCTGCGTGTCGGCGGGCAAGTCGATTTCCAGTCCGACGGCGAGATTTGAGTTTCACCCCGCGCGGCCCCATGTTCGGCATCGTTGACGGGGGGAGTCTCTCTCATTGCATGGCGCGGTAGCCAAGTGGTAAGGCGAGGGTCTGCAAAACCCTTATACATCGGTTCGAT
>JACQHS010000112.1 GCA_016198915.1 Candidatus Omnitrophota bacterium | reverse complement strand
TCTCGAGCGCCTGGGCGCACTCATCACGAAGACGCTGACGCGCGCTCCCCGCGAAGGCCATCCGCCCCCGCGGCTCGTTGAGACGCCGTCGGGGATGCTCAACGCAGTCGGTCTGCAGAACATCGGCATCGAAGCCTTCCTCCAAGAGAAGCTGCCGGCGTTGAAACTGATTCGCGTGCCCGTCATCGTCAGCATCTTGGGCGAGTCTGTCGAGGACGTGGTGGCCATGACCAGTCAACTTGATCGGGCCGACGGCGTCGCAGCCATCGAACTCAACCTCTCCTGCCCGAACCTCCAAAGACGCTCAGGGCTCAGGGCTCAGGGCTCAGGGCCAGGCCCCCATCCCCCAGCCCAGAGCCCCGAGCCGCTCATGGTGGCTCAGGATGCCGATGCAACGTCTACCGTGGTGAGCGCGGCTCGGGCCGCCACGAATAAACCACTCATTGCGAAGCTCAGCCCCGATGTCACCGATCTGGCGCCGATCGCGCAGGCCGCGGAACGCGCCGGGGCGGATACCGTCTCGCTGGTGAACACGTTCCGGGGGATGAGTCTGGATCCGGCCACGCGCCGCTCGCGCCTCGGAGTACTGACCGGTGGCGTGAGCGGTCCGGCGATTCGCCCGCTGGCCGTGTACCGGGTGTGGTATACTGCGCAAACTGTCCGCATTCCGGTCATCGGGCTTGGCGGCATCGTGCGCGCGGAGGATGCGCTGGAATTTTTCTTGGCCGGCGCCAGTGCGGTTGCGGTGGGGACGGCGAACTTCGCGAACCCCCGCAGCCCCCTGCAGGTACTCGAGGGGCTCACGCGGTATCTCGCCCGACACGGCCTGTCGTCGCTGCGCGAGCTGCAGGAAGCCATCCAGCACGCATGAGACGACAATTGGCCGCCGCGGAGCGCGTGATCGTCGCGCTGGATGTGCCCACGGGGTCCCAAGCGCTGAAGCTGGCCCGCCGGCTCACCGGCATTGTCCGAACGCTCAAGGTGGGCAGTGCCTTATTTACCGCGTGCGGCCCGTCGGTCGTGCAGCGCCTTCGAGCGCTGCGCTTTCACGTGATGCTGGATTTGAAATTTTTTGATATCCCGAACACGGTGGAACAGAGCTGTCGGGCGGCGGTTCGCCACCGGGTGGCGATGTTGACCGTGCACGCCTCGGGTTCCGGCGCGATGCTGCGGGCCGCGGTCCTGGGCGCTCGCACCGAGGCCCGGCGCCTAGGGGTGCCGCGCCCGCTGGTCCTGGGCGTTACCGTGTTGACCAGTACGGCCGATGGAGGTCCATCGCGGGTGACCGCCGAGGTCGTGCGGCTGGCGCGCGTCGCCCAGCAGGCCGGGTGCGACGGCGTCGTCGCCTCGGCGCATGAAGTGCGCGCGCTGCGCCGCCGGTTCGGAGGGCGCTTGTGGATCGCGTGCCCCGGCATTCGGCCGCGGAGCACGAGCCGCGATGATCAGCGACGCGTGGCAACCCCGGCGGCTGCGGTCAAGGAGGGGGCGGATTTCCTCGTCATCGGCCGGCCGATTACCGCCTCACGCAATCCCCGCAAAGCGGCCCAGGACATCCTTGAAGAGATGGAGGCGGTTGACGCATGCTGACCAAACAGAAGCTCCAAGACATGTTTCGTAAGAGCCACGCCCTGCTGCGGGGCCACTTCGAGCTGTCGTCCGGGCTGCACAGCGGGCATTATTTTCAGTGCGCGCAGGTGCTGCAGCATCCGAAGCAGGCCACCGCGATCTGCGGTGAGATCGCCCGGCGGTTTCGCGCGGCACACCCCACGGTCGTCATCGGGCCGGCGGCGGGGGGGATCCTCGTCGCCTACGAGACGGCGCGGGCGCTGGGGGCCCGGGCCATCTATGCCGAACGGGTGGATGCCGAAATGCAGCTGCGCCGCGGCTTTCGGGTCTCCAAGGAGGACCGCGTGCTGATCGTTGAAGATGCGATCACCACGGGGGAATCAGCGCGAAAGGTCGCTGCCCTGATAGAAAGTTTCGGCGCGAAAGTCGTCGGGATTGCCGCGGTCATGGATCGTTCCGGCGGCAAGGTGAGGTTTCCCGGACGGCGGTTCACCGGGCTCTTCGAGCTGGCCTTTGAGACGTTTCCGCCGGATAACTGCCCGTTGTGCAGCGAACAGATTCCCGTCACCCGTCCTGGCCGCCCAAAACGGGTCGTGTTATGATTGAGCAAAACATCACGGAAGCTCCATGCACCAAATCCCAATATCCAAATAAATCCCAAGCTCCAAATTCCAAGCACCAAACACGACGTTTGGAATTTGGCGCTTGGAGCTTGGTGCTTATTTGGTGCTTGGGATTTGGTGCTTGGTGCTTTCGTTGATCATGTCCGTGATATTTGGCTTCTTTGCGCTATTGATCTTGGTAAGTGCCTGCTGGGTGGTGACCCTGCGCAATCTGTTCCGCGCAGCACTCAGCTTAGGGCTCGTCCTCCTTGGAGTCGCCGCCGTCTTCATCCTGCTGGAAGCGGAGTTTCTCGCCTTCGTCCAGATCCTCGTGTACGTGGGGGCGATCTTGACACTCGTCGTGTTCGCCATCATGCTCACCGCCAAGCTCCAGCCCGCACCGTCCATCCCGGCATTCCGGCACCAGCTGCCGGCCGCAGCGGCGTCCCTCGGATTCTTCGCGCTGTTGACGTCCGTGACATCATCGCTGCCGGCGCTGGCCCCTGCACAGGAGCTCGTGACCCTCGCGTCGCTGGGGCAGCAGCTGGTGACCACGCTGGTGCTGCCGTTTGAGGTGATCTCGCTGATCTTCGTCGCGGCGATGGTCGGGGCGATTGTGCTGGCCGCTCCCCGCGCCACCCCCCCCAAGCGCTAATGCCTGTGCACGCGCTGCTCCTATTGAGCAATGCCCTGTTCTGTCTCGGCGTGTTTGGGATGCTCACGCGCCGCAATGCGATCGGATTGCTGCTGGCCCTTGAGCTAATCCTGAACGCGGCGGCATTGAACTTCGTGCTCTACAGCCGCGTCTTCGGCGCGGTCCACGCGCAGGCCTTTGCGCTCTTCATCATTGCCCTGGCGGCCTGCGAGGCGGTCGTGGGGTTGGCGATCATCCTTAGTCTATCCCGGAGCGCGAAGACCATTTTGGCTGACGACGTGAATCTGCTGAAAGGCTAACCGTGAACGCCCAGAACCTCAGCGCGGTCACCACAACTATCACAGTTCCTACGCCGGAGCTGGCCTGGATTCCGCTGCTGCCGCTGGCCGCATTCATCATCATCCTGCTCTTCGGACGACGGGCGGCGCGCTTGAGCGCTTGGCTGTCCGTCGCAGCACTCGCCAGTTCAGGGATGGTCGTCTTGGCCATCGCCGGCGGCGTGTTTCGCGGCGCCCGGCTCATCCTGAGCTGGCCCTGGCTTTCCCTGGCGGATCCGCGGTGGTCGCTGGGTCTGTCGGTGGATGGGTTGAGCTGGCTCATGCTCTTCATCGTGACCGTGATCGGGACGATGATCCAGCTCTACTCCATCGGGTATATGCACGAGGATCCGCGGTTCTCCAGGTTCTTTGCGTACCTGTCGCTGTTCTGCGCGTCCATGCTGGGGCTAGTGCTGGCGGATCATTTCGTGCTGCTCTACGCCTGCTGGGAACTCGTGGGGCTATGCTCCTACCTGCTGATCAGTTTTTGGTTTGAGAAGCCGGCCGCCGCGGCCGCCGGACGCAAGGCGTTTCTCACGACCCGCGTCGGCGATACGGGTCTCTTCGTCGGCATTCTGCTCTTGGCATGGACCGCAGGGGAGCTGCGTCTCAGCGAGTTGGGCACGATCCGGACGTTCCTTGCGCCGCAGCTCGGACTGCTGACCGCCATCAGCCTCCTCATCTTTCTCGGCGCCGTCGGCAAATCGGCGCAGGTGCCGCTGCATGTGTGGCTGCCGGATGCGATGGAAGGGCCAACCCCGGTGTCCGCGCTCATCCATGCCGCGACGATGGTGGCGGCCGGCGTGTACCTCGTCGCGCGGACGCTGCCGCTCTTTACGGCCGAGAGTTTGCAGGTGGTGCTCGCTGTCGGGCTGGTGACGCACCTGGCGGCTGGGACGGTGGCGCTCACGATGACGGACATCAAGCGCGTCCTCGCGTACTCGACCGTCAGCCAGCTGGGACTGATGATGACTGCCCTCGGTCTTGGGGCGATGAGCGCAGCCATCTTCCACCTCTACACGCACGCCTTCTTTAAGGCGCTCCTGTTTTTGGGGGCGGGCAGCGTCATCCATGCGACACGCCAGCAGGACCTCGGCCAGCTCGGCGGTCTGCGCCGGGCCATGCCCTGGACCGCGGCGGTCTTCTTCATCGGGGCGTTGGCGATGGGCGGCGCAGCACCCTTGAGCGGCTTCTGGAGCAAAGATGCCATCCTGCTGGCCGCACGGCAGGCGAATCCGCTCTTGCTGTGGCTGCTGCTCAGTGGGGCGGTGATGACGACGAGCTACATCTTCCGGTTGTACTTCCTGTGTTTTGAGGGTCAGACGCATCACGCAGGTGGGCACCCCCACGAATCGCCACGTATCATGGTCGGTCCGTTAATGGTGCTGGCGGTGGGTGCTGCTGCTGCGGGATTCGCGGGTTCGCCCTTTCTGCAGAACCGGTTCTTCCATCTGCTGGGGGATGCGCACGCGCACGAAGGCATTGACCTGCCGATGCTGCTGTGGTCATCGGCAGCGCTGCTCGCCGGTGTCGGATTGGCCTGGGTCGTCGGAGTCACGCGCCGCAACCTCCTGCCGGAGGCGCTGCGTCCGCTGGGGCACACGCTCTATGTGTGGGCGTCCAATAAGTACTACGTCGACGAAGCCTATGACCGCGCCATCATCCAGCCGTTCCTTCGGCTCACCGGCCGCCTGGATCGTTTCGATCAAACGGTGGTCGACGGCGCGGTGAACGGCGCAGCTGCGGCCGGTTGGCAGGTGAGCCAATGGAAGGCCTGGATCGACCAGCATCTTGTGGACCGTGCCGTGAACGGTGTCGCCCAGACGGTCCGCGGGCTGGGGGCTGTGCTGCGAGGGGTGCAAACCGGCATTGTGCAGCAATACCTGTTAGTGCTCGTCGTGTCGGTGGTGCTGTTGTCGGTGGCGATTCATCGATGAGGGGTTGAGGTTCATGCTGACGGTCCTCCTGGCCTGTCCGCTCATTGGGATGCTGCTGGTCTTGGCCCTGCCGAAAACCGCAGTGCGCGCGATCCGCCTCACCGCCTTGTGCGCGACCGGTGTGGCGATGCTCGTTGGCCTGCAGATCCTCAACGGCTTTGCTCCGCACGCCACCACCATCCAGTTTCAGGAACGGGTCAGCTGGATTCCCCAGCTCAACATTTTTTACCATCTCGGCGTCGACGGCATCAGCATGCCCATGGTCCTGCTGACCGCCGTGCTGGGGTTCTTGGCTTGCGCGGCCTCCTGGACGATCACGGAGCGGCAGAAAGAATACTTTGCCCTCTACCTGCTCCTTGAGCTCGGGATGCTGGGCACCTTCGTGGCGCTGGACCTGTTTCTGTTCTACGTCTTCTGGGAAGTGGTGCTGGTGCCGATGTACTTCCTCATCGGCATCTGGGGCGGCGGCCGACGGGAGTATTCGGCGTTCAAGTTCTTCGTCTATACGCTCGCCGGCAGCCTCGCGATGCTCCTGGGAATCCTGGCGTTGTACTTCAGGACCGGGACCTTCGACATGCTGGCCCTCGCTGCGCAGGGACACACCTTTGACATCGCCTTCCAGCGGCTCCTCTTCGTGGCGTTTTTCCTCGGCTTCGCCATCAAGGTACCGATCTTCCCGTTCCACACCTGGCTGCCGGACGCGCATGTGGACGCGCCCACCCCCATCAGCGTGCTGCTGGCCGGGGTCTTGTTGAAAATGGGCGGCTACGGCTTCTTCCGGATCAGCTACCCGATC
>JACQHS010000106.1 GCA_016198915.1 Candidatus Omnitrophota bacterium | reverse complement strand
GTGTGGAGCTTCCGCCGCTGGTACTCAAGCTCCCTCGGCCGTGCGGTGGTGGATCGCCTGCTCATTGCGATTCCCGGCTTTGGGATCCTGGCCAGGAAACTGGACACGGCGCGCTTTACGCGCAACCTCGGCGTCTTGATCAGCCAGGGGGTGCCCATTCTGCAGGCGATCGATGTCGTCGCGCAGCATATCTCCAATGCGGTGCTGCGCGCATCGATCAGCCAGGTGACGGAGGCGGTCCGCGAAGGCTCGACGATCGCCGCGGCCCTGGCGGCCACCGGGCAGTTCCCGGTGTTTGTCAGCAACATGGTGGCGGTCGGTGAGGAATCCGGGACGGTGGATGCAGCACTGCTGAAGGTCGCCACGGCCTACGAGCGGGAGGTGGACCGCACGATGCGGACCTTGACGACGATCCTGGAGCCGGTGCTGCTGGTCTTGGTGGGGGGGGTGGTCATGTTCATTGTGCTGGCGATGCTGCTGCCGATCTTCCAAATCGGCCTGGTCGTCCAATGAAACGCCGTGGCTTTACGCTAGTGGAAATGATGCTGGTCGTCATCATCATCGCGACGCTGGCGGCGATGGTGATCCCCAGGCTGGCGGGCCGCACCGAGCAGGCGAAGATCGCCCGCGCCGAGGCGGATCTGGCGTCGGTCGGGTTAGCGCTCGAACTCTACGAGCTGGACATGGGCAGCTACCCCTCGAGTCTTGAAGCATTAGCCAGCCGGGAAGCCCCATCAGATCTCGGCTCGGGAGTTCAATGGAACGGTCCGTACTTGAAGAAAGGATTGCCGAGCGATCCCTGGGGACGGCCCTACAGCTACGCCCGCGAATCCCAGCACAATCAGGATTACGACCTGTGGTCGCTCGGCTCGGATGGCCAGCCGGGGAATGATGACGTGACGAACTGGGATTAACTTCACGGGACACTTCTATTTTTGCCATGAGCATACCGATTGCAAAAATAGAAGCGTCCCGCACGGGCCAGGGATTTACGCTCGTCGAAGTCATCCTCGTTGCCGTCGTGCTGGGGCTGCTGCTGACCGCAGCGGTTCCCAGGTTTCAGCAGACGGCGCAGCGGCTGCAGACCGAGCAGGCGGCGTTTTCGCTGGCCCAGCTGCTCCGCTACGCCCACGAGCGCGCGGTCATCCAGGGACGTGCCGCGGTGTGGGTGTGGAATGTGGAGGAGCGGCGGGCGCGCGTGGCACAGCTCGAAGACGATGGCCAGCGCCAGTGGCTCACGGAGCACGTCGCGCGCAGCCGCCCGATCCATAATGACATCGCGGTCACGCTCGCACGAGAGGGAGCTGAGGTTGACGCGGTGACGTTCTTTCCCGATGGAACCAGTGACGCCGCCACCCTGCGCGTCGTGCATCACCCCTTTAGCTATACCATCACCGTCGATGCCGCCACTAGCCAGCCGGTGCTTTCCACCACGGCGCCCTGAGCGGGGTGTGCTCCTCGTCGAAGCGGTGCTCTCCGCCGTGGTCATCGCAGTGGGACTCACCTTCATCACGAGGGCGCTCGGCAGCCAGCTGAAGGCGCTGCAGCGGGTCGAAGAGTACGCCGTGCTCGTGGACTTGGCCCAGCAGGCGCTGCGCACGATGGAGGTTGATCTCCAAGCCGGCAAGTCACCCCGCGGCCCGCACGAGGGCTCCTTTGGCGACCCGTACCAAGACTACCAGTGGAAGCTCAGCGCCACCGAGCTCGAGGATCCCGACCTGCCGCTGGAGGTGAGCCGTGTGACGCTGTCCGTCGCACGCAGCGACCATCCAACAGCAACCTATTCGGTGCAGACCGTTTGGCCGACGCTAGTGCCAGGGTCCTCCCCATGACAAAGACAGACGCAATGCGGAATTCGGAGTTCGGAATTCGGAATCATGGTTTCACATTGGTGGAGCTGCTCATCGCCGCGACGATGATGTCGGTCTTATTCATCGGGCTCGGCGGCCACTTGCGCGGCGGGATCACCGTCTGGCGGCAGACGACCCAGCGGGTGGACGCGCTCCAGCGGCAGCGCGTCGCCTTGGACCGGCTCGAGCGAGATCTCGCCAACGGCATCGTCTACGATTCACGGGATGATGCCTATGACGTCGCAGAAGAGGGGAAGCCGCCGCCCCCTGAGTTTACCTCGACGTCGTTGGCATGGTACACGGTGTCCCCCGCGGTGAAGCCGCCGTCGGTGCGGTTTGTGACCTATGCGTGTGAGTCGTCGGACGGCACGACCGGTCTATGGCGGACGAGCCAGTCGGTCGGTGAGGCGCGCACACACAGCGAGCCGGTGTCCGAGCTCCTCCTGCCTGACTGCAAGGCGCTGAGCGTGCGGTACGCCTACGCGCCGGCCGACGAGTCCGCCCCGCTGGAGTGGCGGGAAGAATGGCTCTTTGCGAAGGAGCTGCCCCGATTGATCGAGGTGACGGTGCGCCGGACCGCGGCAGAGCAGACGACGCGGGTCATGGCCATCCCGCACGGCAGCTTCAAACGGGTTCCGGAGCCGTCATGAATCGCCGGCGGGGAAGCCTCCTCGTGATGACGTTATGGATTGTCACCATCCTGGGCGCGCTCTCCGTCGCCGTCGCGCGGTACCTCTCCACCGAAGTGCGCTTGACGCGATATCGGCTCGTCCGTCATGAGGCCAGGGAGCTGGCCCGCAGCGGCGTCTCTCTGGCCCAACGGCTGATTCAAGAGGACACCGACGACCCTCAGGTGGATTGGAGCGAAGAGACGTGGGCGCAGCCGCTGACGGTGTCGCCGGCTTCTGGCCGCCAACTCACGGTGGTGATCACGGACGAAGAGCGCAAGTTGAACGTCAACGCCGCTTCCGCCGAACAGCTGGAGCCGTTGCTCGGATCGCGTCAACTGGCTGAGGCCATTGTGGATTATGCCGACACGGGCACCGATGGTCCAGCGGAGAGCCCGGTCGATACGCCGCCCTATTATCCCAAGAACGCCTCCGTCGTCGCTCTCGAGGAGCTTCGGGACCTGCCCGACATGACCGATGAGATCTTCACCGCATTGCAACAGTGGACCTTTGCCGCCGGGGCCCCCACGACGTTGACGGTGAACATCAATACCGCGACTCGAGACGTCCTGCAGGCCGCAGGCTTGCCGACGCTCGCGGATGCCATCGTCGCTTTTCGTGAGCAGGGCCACTACTTTGCCAGCCTCACGCCTGATGTCGTGACGGAGAATGCCGCTGTCCCGCCCCCCTTTGACCCCGCGAATACCGAGTTTCAGAACGCACGCAGCCGACTCGTCGTTGCCTCACAATTCTTTCTAGTGAGGGCGACGGGTAGCACAACCCTGCCGTCGGTGCAGCATCATGTCGAAGCGGTCATCCAGCGAAGCACCGACAGTAGCCCCCCGCGGATTATCGCCTGGAGAGAACTCTAACCGATGACCCGTGCGCGACGAGAATAGCCCATGGCGTCTCACCTGGTCGTTGAATGGACTCGCTCGACAGTGCGTCTGGCCGTGGGTGCTGGACCGGCACGCGGGCTGCAGACCCTCCGCAGCGGTCCCATCAGCACCTCGGAGACGGTCGAGGCGCTGCGGGCCCAGTTGAAGACGATGAAAACGATTCCGGGCGACGTGATCGCGGTGATCCCGCGCGAGGCCGTCCTGACCCGCGTCGTCAAGTTTCCCTCCGTTCACGAGGCGGAGCTTGCCCAGATGGTGGAGCTGTACGCCAAGGCCCAGCTGCCGTATCCAAGAGAGCAAACCGTGATGGATTTCCACGTGCTGGCCCGAGCGGAGGGGTTCAGCACGGTGGCGGTCATCGCGTGTCAGCGTGAAGTCGTCGATCGTCATGTGGCCATCCTGCAGGAGGCGGGGCTTTCCCCGACGTTGCTCACCGTGAGCTCCTGGGGCGTCTTGGGGTGGTATCAACAGGGCTTGCGGCGGGGCATCGAAGCGCAGGAACCGGTGCTCGTGGTCAACGTGGATGATACCCGGACAGACCTTGTCCTCATCGACAAGAGCCGTATCCTCTCCAGCCGCAGCGTCGGTCAGGGCCTTCAAGAGTGGGAGGCGTCCGGCGAAGCCGCAACACTGTTGTCGTTTGAGGTGGAGCGCAGCCGGGCGGCGATCCGCAACGAACTGCCGGGGACGGAGGTGCGCTCGCTTCTCGTGACCGGCCTGCGCGTGTCCGGCCCGTGGGACGAGCAGCTGACGCAGCGCATCGGCCTGCCGGTGACGGTCGTGGACGCTGTCCGGCCATTTCCGACCGTCTCGGGAGCGGCCGGCGCTGGACTGTCGCCGGTCGTGGCCGGCGGGCTGGCGTGCAGCCACCCCTCGACGCTGTTGAATCTGAGCCCGCCCGAGATCCGCACGCAGGTGCATCACCGACGACGGGTCAGCGAGCTGACCGTGGTGAGCCTGCTGCTGTCCGCGGTGCTGGCGGTGGGCGCCGGCCTGCTCAGTTTGCAGATGGCCCGCCAGCGGCGGGTGTCCTCCACGATCGACCGGTTGCTGGCGGACATCGAACCGAGGACGAAGCAGATCAAAGAGCGCGTCCAGGCCATTCAGCTGGTGTCGTCGGTCCTGGACGACCGCCGTCAGCTGGCCGCGACACTCTCCAGCGTCTTTCGGACGACACCGGCGTCGGTTGCGCTGGAAGCCGTGACGTTTGAGCGTCCCAAGCAGGAGTTCGTGCTTCGGGGCAGCGCCGCGACGAACCAGGCCGTGCTGGAGTACCTCAAACAGCTCGAGCGCGTCGAGGGGGTGACGGACGTGCGGTTGAAATATTCGACGCGGCGCACGACATCCACCGGCGAGCGCACCGATTTCGAAGTCCTGCTGCGCCAGCGTCACCAGGATTCATGAGATGAAACGACCGCTGGCCTTTCGCCCGCGGGAGCGGCGGCTCGCCTTTATCGCCGCGATGGCGCTCTTGTCGTGGGCCGTCGTGTCCTGGATCGTGCAACCGCTGTGGGATCGCGTCCGCGAGCTGCACCTGCAGGTCGAGACCCAGCTGGAGAAGCTTGAAGCCGTCAACCGGTTGCTCGCGCAGGAGCCGGGGGTCTTGCGGCGGCATCAGGCGCTCGCCGGCCATCTTCAGATGGAGGGCGGCGGCCAACCCGAAGGATCGTTGCTGGATGATCTGGAAACGTTGTCCAGGCAATCGAGCCTGAAACTGAATCTCAAGCCGCATCCGGTCAAGCCGGGGCAGGTGAGCCGTCTTGACGTTGAATTGGATGTGGAGGGCTCACAGGAGAAGCTCCTCGCCTTCCTCGACGCCCTCTTGGGTCTGCCGCGGCTGGTGGCCATCGAGCGGCTGCGCATTTCGAGTATTCCCACCAAAGAACAGCAGCTACGCGCCAACCTCCTCATTCAACAGCTTAGTCTTCGCTAACCCCTAGAGTTCTTTCTTGACAGGGAAGGGCGCTTTTGTTATACCTACTCTCTAGGTAGAGAGTGATTATGCCTCAAATTTCTAATCTCTATTTGATGAAAGACTTAGCACGACTCAGCGGTCATTCAATCCATACGCTGAAGTTTTATCTCAAGCGTGGATTGATTCAGGAGGTAGGCCGGAGTCCTGAAACCCGATTCCGGTATTTTGATGACACGACGGTTGAGCGGCTGGCCCGGATTCGGGCCCTTCGAAAGCAGAACAAAAGCCTCGAAGAAATTGGAAAGCACTTAGGGAATTCGGAATTCGGAATTCGGAATTCGGAATGAGTTACTATACTCAGTTGGGGCTGGCGAAAGAGCCGTTCTCGACGAGCCCGGATCCGTCCTTTTTCTTCCGCTCCAACTCGCACGTGCAGGCGCTCACACGGCTGGAAATCGCCATCCGCCTGCGGCGGGGATTGTCGCTGATGCTCGGCGACGTGGGCACCGGCAAGACGACGCTCGCGCGCACCCTGCTGGCGAACTTTCCTCAGGAGGACGGCTTCTCCTTCCATATGATCCTCGATCCCTCGTTTGAGTCGGAGTACCAATTTCTGCTCCATCTCTCGCGCCTGTTCGCCGTCCCGGAGGAAGGGAAGTCCACGCTGGACTGCCGGGAAGCCATCCAGCACCACCTGTTTCACAGCGGAGTGACCGAGGGCAAGACCACCGTCCTGATGATCGATGAGGGCCAAAAGCTCAGCCTGGACATGCTGGAGAACCTGCGCGTCCTGCTGAATTACGAGACGAACGAATACAAGCTCCTGCAGGTCGTCATTTTCGCCCAAATGGAGCTCCTGGGGCGGATCCGCCGCGTGCGCAACTTCATCGACCGGGTGGCCCTCAAATACATCATCAACCCGCTCGACGAGGCCGAGACCGGCGAGATGATTCAGTTCCGCCTGCGGTCGGCCGGCCTGCCTGCAGAGCGCACGCTGTTTACGCCGGATGCGGTCCAGTCAATCTACCGGTTTACGCTCGGCTACCCCCGCAAGATTTCGCTGCTGTGCCACAACGCGCTCGAGACGCTCGTGATGCAGGAACGGACCCTGGTGGATGCGCCGCTGGTTGAGGGATTGATCCGGGACGAGTCCCGCTGGCTCCATGAGACCCTTGCCTGAAGAAAAACTCCTGAAGCTGATCCGCGGCAAGGGACGTCCGCCGGCCGGGGCGGCGGACGCCGCGGCACCCCCGCGTCCGGCGGCAAGTGTGCCGAGCCTCCCGTGGCCCTCGACCCGCACGCGGTTGCGCTACGGCACGCGGGCCCTCATCATCGGCTTGGGCTGTCTGCTTGTCGTGGAGTTCATCCTGCTGATCGTGCAGGCCGTGCAGCCGCCTCCCCGCGTGGCCATCCCGCCGCTACCGGAAGCGCCCGACACGCCCGCGGCACAGACCGAGGCGCTGCCGCCGATTCCTTCACTGGCTCAGAGCGCCTCGCGTCCGTTGTTCACGGCGTCGCCTGACGTTCCCGGAGCGGCGTCCACCGGACCCCGCCCGGCGCCCAGCAGTTCGGCGGCGCTGCTCGCCTCGCGTCTGACGCTGCTGGGGATCATCGCGGGCAACCCCGGGCAGGCGATCATTGAAGATTCGCAGACGAAGAAAACCTATTTCGTCTCCCCCGGCCAAGCGGTGGTCGGGGGTGCGGTGGTGGATCAAGTGCAGGACCATCGTGTCATTTTGGATGTGCAGGGAGAAAAAATTGATCTGACGCTGTAACCAGGGGGACGCCATGAACAATCGAACGGCATGCATCGGGGTGATCATGGGGCTGGCGCTGGGGTGGACGGGGCACGCGCGCGCCCAAGAGCTGCCTGTCTCCGCCGCAGCCGCCGGCCAGGCGAGCCAGCGGATTTCGTTGGACCTCAAGGGCGTGGATATCCTGGATGTCCTGAAGCTGCTCTCCCAAAAAAGCGGCATTAACTTTATCGCCGGCCGCAACGTCACGGGCAAAGTGACGATCTTCGCCAATGACGTGAATGTGTGGGAAGCGTTTGAGCTGATCATCGGCGCCAATGATCTGGCCTATGAGCGCCAGGGCGACCTCGTGACGGTCATGATGGCCAGAGATTACGAGCTACTCTTCGGGCAGAAGTTTCAGGAGCGCACGAAGAGCCTCACGAGGACCCTGCAGTACGCGAAGGTCACGCAGGCCGCGACCGTCCTCAACCAGCTCAAGTCGTCCGTGGGCCGTGTCGTGGCCGATGAGGGATCCAACACCCTCGTCGTCAGCGATGTGCCGTCCCGGCTGGCGGAGATGGAGGCGCTGTTGAAGGATCTTGACCGGCCCACCCTGACGCGCATCTACAACCTGAACTACGC
>JACQHS010000110.1 GCA_016198915.1 Candidatus Omnitrophota bacterium | reverse complement strand
GGGGGCTGGTTGGCGGCCGCGGCGTCCTGCACCGTCACGGTGATTGTTTCGGCGTCGCTCAACGTGCCATCCGAGACGCTGAACGTCACCTGGTAGGTCCCTGCCTGCCCCGCCGTGGGCGTCCAGCTCAAGGTCTGTCCGGTGAACGTGCTCCCGGCCGGGGCGTTGAGGACACTGTAGGTCAGCGCATCGCCATCAGGATCGGACGCGCTCACGACGACCGTCAGGCTCTCACCGATGCTCACCACCCGATTGTCAATTGCCGCCAAGACCGGCGGCTGGTTGGCCGGCTGTGCGCCCCCGACCTCAGCCGCGCCCAGATCGGGGAGGCTGCCCGTATAGGGCCAGGGGGAGGTCGCATCGTTAAACCCGACCAACACGGTCCCGGCATCGAGGCCTGGACTCGTGGCCGTGAGCCGCAGATCGCCTGCCGCGAGGTCCTCGAACTGTGGCGCGGCACTGATCGCATGCAGGGCTTGGCCGGTCGCGGTCTGGAACTCCGCCAGGCTCCCGTAGCGGACTGAATTGTCCCATTTCACGAATCGTGAGGAGTCCTTCGTATACATGAGATCGTAGTCGTAGGTCGTGCCGGTCGACTGGCAGCCCTCGTTTGTGACGACATACCGCCCGACGTAGAAGATGTTGTTCCGATACGTGTGGTTCTGGTAGCTGGGTCCGTTCGTGCACTGGACGCCGTCGTCGTCATTGCCCACATCGTCAATGGCGTGGATCGTGTTGTGGTAGGCATACACCGCGCCGACGGATTCAATCCCAGACGTGGTGGCCCCCGCCGAGCCCACCTTGAAGCCCTCGGAGATCGCGTCAACCACCGTGTTCCGGAAGAGATACACCGGCCCGCGCAGCACAGGATTGACCGACATCGCCACATAGTTGCGCTCCATGCGGTTCTCCCAGAACCGCAGATTCGTCTCGTTGGAGGACTCAAACTCGATCCCATCATCTCGGATATCGCTGATGGTGTTGCGGTAGACATCGGAATCGAAGTTGTAGCCCAGCTCCGGCGGCCAGTGGTTGATCTGCACCCCGTCAAAAAAGCCGCTGATCGTGTTGTCCCGAACCACCGCCCCCCGGTCTATGGCAAAGAGCTGGATGCCGCCGGCTTCGTGCACGGTTTTCTTCACCTTGTCCCAGGGCCAGGTCGCTACCCCGGTATCGGTGATCGTGTTGCGCTGGATCGTGAACCGGCTGCCACCCGTGCCCCCCTTGTGCACCCCGTAGCCGTTGTTCTGCAGGGTGTTGTCTTCGATGAGGATATTCGTCTCCCCCCCATTGAGACGGATGGCCGCCTTGCCGTAGTACTGGATGGTGAAGCCTGTGATCCTGATGTAGTGCGCGTTGTCCAGCTCGAAGCCGTGCGCGGTCTTGGACACCTGAATTACATGGTCATCCGGATCCGAGCCGTCCACGGTGCGGACATAGAGCTGGCCGCTTTCGTGCACCCAGCCGGCCGGAATGCCTTGGAATCCCGCGATCAGGTCGTTGAGGGTCGGGTAATGGTAGGCCCGGATCCCGTCAATCGCCACGTACTCCTGCGGGGTGCTCGAATAGGGCGTCTTGTACACCGATCCCTGATGCAGCGCCCACCGATTCTGTCCGGTGGAAAGCAGGGCGGTGTCTGAGCCGTCCAGAATAACCGGCGCATCGCCCACGGCCTGGAAGGTGATCCAGTCGGAGGATGTGCCAACCTTGTTGTACACTTTCACGCGGCCCCCGTAGGTGCCGGGATGGACCAGGACGGTGTCCCCTGCGGACACCAGTGACGCGGCGGTGTAGATGTTGCGCAGCGGCTCGGCCTCCGTGCCGGGATTGGAGTCGCTGCCGTCAGGCGAGACGTGGTAGGTCGTGCCTGATCCGGCGGGGACGACATCGCTGCGGGTCGTCACGGCGGCCTGCGCGGGGTTGGTCCCGGTCACGCCGTCGGGATCGGTGAAGGTGATTTTCACATCGTAGGTGACGTCGGGTTGGGCAAAGAAGAAGGCGGCAAACCGGCTCTCCTCACCCAGCTTGTGCATCGCCATGCCGGGCCGCCACGCGCTGGCCGTCGCTTCCTTGTACTCAAAGCGGGCTGTGCTATCGCCATTGGCATCGCCGAAGTAGGTCCCGTAGACACTGACCGTTTCATAATTGGCGTAGAGGCTGACGGCGGGTTCCGTCGTCCGAAACTCAGCCGCGACTGCCAGAGGCGCTCCCTGCGCCAAGAGACACCCGGCAGCGGCGATCAGCCACCCAAACCGCACGACCCGGGCCCCAACACGCTCCGCGAACGACATGGCTTCGTCCCTCCCTGCTCCGGGCGGCAGAAAATAAAAGCCGGGCTACCGTTCTCCGGTAGCCCGGCAATCCGTGTCGAAGTCTGCTAATCCCGCCGCGTTGCCGCGGGATCCAGCCTCACAGGTGCCGCAGCACCTCGCGCCCCATCTTCGCGGGGCGCCTCTCCTGCAGCGGCCTCACGCCGCTGGGAGGGTCAATCCGTCCTGCTGATTGTCAACCTACGATCGTGCACCGAAAGTATGCCTGATCGCCGTGGAGACTGACAAGGGCGGGAGGCAAAAATATCCTCACAAATATCACGTGATAGTTCCGTCCAGCCTGAGCCGAGGTGTCAGTACCGGCGGGTCACAGAGGGCGCGGTCTCCCACTGAGGCGGCCGGGAGCGCCCAAGAACTTAGCGCGCTCGGATGTACTCCGTGTAGGCAAAGACGAGGAAACCCACTGGCAGGTAGAGCTCCCCGATCTCATCCAACTCAGCGACCGGCTCAGGGAACATCAATCTGGGGATCGCCATGAACAGGATCCCCAACGCTGTGACGCCGACAGCCCATAACGGATAGATGGGCATCCTGAGCGTCCCGTACCACCGTCGCAGCGCGTGGCTGAATCGGTTCGTCAGTGGGATGAGGAAACACACGGCCGAGAAGAGCAGCACCCCAATCCCTCGACTGCTCCCCTGGAATCCCTGAAGGTTGTGGAGGGTGACCTCACGCTGGACATTCTTCTCGATCAGCGCTGAAGGTGTCGAGAAA
Source organism: Candidatus Omnitrophota bacterium (assembly GCA_016198915.1). Classification (GTDB taxonomy): domain Bacteria; phylum Omnitrophota; class Gorgyraeia; order Aquiviventales; family Aquiviventaceae; genus JACQHS01. The sequence continues at coordinate 37,927 of JACQHS010000110.1, read as the reverse complement.
CCCAAGAGCCGCTGCCCCCAGCTGATCTCCTCACCGGCGATAAAGAGGAAGAGTAACCCGAAGCCCCAATACCACACCGAGGCTTTCAGGCCGGACTGTGTTGCTGCAAGGAGAAAGATCAGCCCCGCGATGACATAGAACAGCGCCGTGAGGTTCTCAACCAGGCCATCTTCCTCACACAACGTCTTAAGGAGTGGCGAGCCGGAGACGTACAAATAGACCGTCCACACGGTAAAGAGTAGGCAGCTGGCATACAGCAATCCTCTCTCCTGCCTGCGGAGCGCAGCCTCATGCCCGGCACGTGCCTGCACGTGCCTCTCGGCCACGTCAGGGCTTCCGCGATGAGCGAGTCCCAAGGTCCTCGCAAACCGTGTCATAGAGTGCCTCCAACTGCCCCATGGTGTCATCCAAGTGGTACGACCCGACCGGCGGACGTGTTCTCGCGCCGCCCGGGCGAAGGCCCGGTGCTGCTCGGGGTTCTCCGCCAATCGCGCAATGCGGTCTCCCAGCCCTTCGACGTCATGCTCCGGGACCAGGTAGCCTGTCCGGCCGTCCACCACGACCTCCGCGATCTCCGGCTCCTCGATCATCGGACTCCCAAACACGAGCGGCGATGTCCTGACAGACGCGGTCTTCGCCATCTCACCCGTTCCCTTCGTTTACCACCTGGTGCCGTTCCAAAAAAGGTTGTCCCAATTTTTTCAGCGATGGAATCTGGGGTGACCCGACATCGAGGCGGGTTTCGGGTACCCCAGGAGGCCGAGCAGAGACGGAGCCATGTCAATCAGCTCGTGCTCCTGGCCATCAGTCCGATAGCGGTGGTCCAGCACCGTCATGAACCCTTTCTCCGCGTCGCAGACCGTGGCATAGCCATGATACGCATAGTGCCTGGGGTTGTGCGCGCGGCGTCGCTGCTGCCAGTCCTTCAGGCCGAAATAGCAGTTGACGACCGGGTGGTAGAAATCATGCGGGAAGATGGTGTAGCCCGGATCCATCAAGAAGAACACCTCGCCGTAGCGTCCGTCCGCCAGGTCCATCCGGTACCGGCCAAACTCCTCGAACGCGGCCACCCTCCCATGCGGCGTCTTCGAGAGCACCCTCGTCAGGGCCTCCCGGGCCGCCGGGGAATGAAACCAGAATCTCGCCATCATGACCTCGATGAATACGGTGTACTCGTCCTCCGGCACGCCCGACCCGCGCAGCGCCCTGCGCAGATCCACCGTGCCCCGCACCGTCTCCTGTCCGTGATCTGAAGAGAGGACCATCGTCACCCCTCTCGCCTGGCATTTCTCATGGAGCTCGCGCACAAACGCATCCGTGAGCCGGTAGTACTGGCGCACGGCCTGCTCGTTGTCGAGCCGCCAGTGCGAGAGCACATCCAATCCGTGGAATTGGAGGATTTCGAGCTTGTGCGTCCCCGACACGGCCTCTTGCAGCAACCTGGCTCGGGCGTGAAACTGGTCCGAGAACCGATAGCTGCACTCTGTCGCCCCAATGATCCGGAAGACCGATTCGACGTCACCAACCTTGGTCAGCATCTCGCTGGTGTCGGCGCTCCCGCGAAACTTCACTCTCCTGAACTCCAGCCGCCGGCGCCGCCGCGGCGGAATCGTCGGCATCTCCCCAAACCGCCCCAACTGGTACAGCACGCACTGGACCGTGGTCGTCAGGGGATCCGGCAGGGCGTCCATCACGCGATCCATCCAGGAGAGCTGCCCGTCGGAGCGCAAGGTCGCCTGCCACACCCCATGCTCGTTGGGACGCGCGCCCGTGATGATCGTGGAGAGCGTCTCGGTGGTGGGAAATCCCCGCGTGAACACCATCATGGGGTAGGACTGCAGCAGCCCTGCCATGTAGGGGGCGTTCGCGGGGTTAAGGCGCCGCAGATCGGCCCCGGGGATGTAACACACAAAGAGCTTCCTGTTCTCCGTATCACTCATGTTCTTAACTAGCCCAACCGCTGCTTGACCACGTAGTCCTTGAGATCGCGTGCGTGCGTGAAGACGATGAGTTCGCCGAGCAGGCCGATGGAGGCGATCTGAATCCCGACGACGACCAGCAGGATCCCGAGGAGCAGCAGCGGGCGATGCCCGATCGCCTGCCCCATGACGAGCCGGACATAACTCAGGTAGAGGCCGATCGCCATACCACCCAAGAAGCTCGCCAACCCGATGAGCCCAAAGACGCGCAGGGGCCGCCTGACGAATCGCGTCAGGAAGATCAGCGTCACGAGATCGAGGAATCGCCTGGCGTAGTTCCGCGGTCGAAACGCGCCCGTCTCCTGCTTGCCTGGCTGCTGCGGCACCTGGATCTCGCACCAGGTGTAGCCGCGCGATGCCGCAAACACGGGCAGAAAACGGTGCAGATCCCCGTAGAGCGGCACGTCCTGGAGGACCTCGCGGCGCATGGCGCGCGTGCGGCAATTGAGATCGTGCACCGGAACCTTCGTCAGCCAGCGCGCGAGCGCATTAAAGGTGCGCGAGGCCAGCCGGCTCAGCCCGGAGTCCTGCCGGGGGCAGCGCCACCCGCACACCAGATCCGCGCCGTTGCGCAGCGGCCCGAGCAGCTTCGGGACATCCTCCAACGAGACGTGCATATAGGGATCCAGGGTGAGCAGGAACTCGCCCCGCGCCGCCCCCGCGCCGATGGCGATCGCCGCGGACTCGCCCATCCGACGCTTCAGTCTGATGAGATGAACTTCAGGAAACTGCGCCTGCGCGGCCTCGCTCATCGCCCGCATCGGGGGCTCCGTGGCATCATCCACACAGATGACCTCGTAGTCTTTCACCAGCGGCGAGAGGATCCGACGCGCCTCACGGCAGATCACCCCCGGATCGTCACCCGTGGTTTCGAGGGGGAGCACGACGGAGAGCTGGGGATGTGGCGGACTGGCCGCGGCCCTCCTGCGTGACTCGGTCGTAGGACGTTTCGCCCTCATCGGCATCACGCTCCCTCGGGCACCAGAGATCGCTGTGGATCCGCGTGGGCGGTGGCCCGGCACAGCTCGGCGACGCATCCCACGATGAGGAGGTGCCCGGCCAGCCACAGGCCCAGGCACGCCGCCCCGGCCAGGACGACCGGCCCGGGCGACGAGGGAACCACGAAACCCTGCCAGGCCCTCGCCAGCGCGATCCCGGCCGGCACCAGCACGCCCAGCGCCACGAATCCGAAGAAGCGCAGCGGCCGCAGGGCGAACTTCAGGAGCACCGAGACCGTCACCATGTCCAAGGCGACCTTCCAGGTGCGCCAGAGGTTGTACTTGGTCTGTCCGAATGTTCGCGCATGGTGCGCAACCTTGAGCTCCCCGATCAGCGCCCCGGTCATCGTGGAGAGCGCGGGGATGAAGCGGTGCAGCTCCGCATAGAGCGGGGTCTGCCGGATCACCTCGGCGCGATAGGCCTTGAGGGAGCAGCCATAGTCGTGCACCTTGACGCCCGTCAACAGGCCGATCAGACGATTCGCCACCGTCGAGGGGATGCGTCGCGTCCAGAGGCGGTCCTGCCGACGGTAGCGCCAGCCCGACACCACATCGAAGCCCTCATCGAGCTTCGCGACCAACCGGGGAATATCGCTGGGGTCGTTCTGCAGATCGCCGTCCATCGTGACGATCACCTCGCCCCGGGCATGATCGATCCCACAGGCCATCGCCGCGGTCTGGCCGAAGTTGCGGCGCAATCGAATGGCCCGGGCATGGGCATCCCGCTCGCGCAGGCTCACGAGCGCCTGCCAGGTTCCATCGGTGCTGCCATCATCCACGAAGAGGAACTCCGACACCGACGGCGTGGTCCGGGCAAGCTCCTGCAGCTTCCGATAGAGCGGCTCAATGTTCTGGACCTCGTTGTACACCGGGATCACGACCGACACGCGCTTCATCGTGTTCATCGCAAGACCTGCTCAGCGGGCCGGCCCGCGCGCACCTGGGGCCGGTCGCCGCGTTGACGAATCACCCGCGCGGGGTTGCCCACCGCGATGGACAACGGCGGGATGTCCCGCGTCACGATGGCCCCCGCCCCGATGACGGATCCCCGGCCGATGCGCACCCCGTCCAACACGACCACGTGAGCGCCGACCCACACGTCATCCTCGATGACGATGCCTTGCTCGCTTTTCTCCTGGTCGAGGATCGGCGTATTGGGATCCTCGAAACCCCGGTTGGATGACCCGAGGTAGACGTGCGGGCCGATCCGCACGCCGTCGCCGATCCGAATGAACGCTGAGCCGTTGGCCAGATAGGTGAAGCTGCTGATGCCGCAGCGCCGCCCCAGGATGATCGAGCCCGTGCCGTTGATGATCCGGGCGTAGGGCCGGATATCGCTCCCCCGGCCCAGCCGGATGCGGGAGGAGAGCTGCACATCCGCTCGAAGGCTCACGAGACACCGAAACCTCACGGCGTAGTAGAGACTCCGGACTGCGCATGGCACCGCATAGCGTCCGAGCAGCCTCCAGAGCGTGGCCCGGGTCATCCTCGGCTCCCTTCGGGGACTGCAACGGGCCGGCGCTCCATCGCCCGAACCTTTCGGATTGCGACGTACCGCACAAGGAAGAGCGCACCCCCGACGAGCGCCTTCACCAGCCGGAAGAATAGCACGACCAGCGAAATGGCGACTGCGCGCTCCCATCCAAGCCCGGGCTTCGTGAAGAAGAACACAAACGCCCCCTCCCGGACCCCGAGCCCGCTGACGGAGACGGGCAACGCCTCCAGCAGGTAGATCATGGGGACGACGAGCACCACGTAGGCGAAGGAGACCTCGGCGCCGACCGCCTGCACCGCGGCAAACACGATGACGTAGGCTTCCAGATAGAACAGGAGCGCAAGCCACAGCAGCTTCACCACCAGGCGCGTTTCGCCCCGGTACTCCAGGACCGCCGTGTGGAGCTTCTCAGCCGGCCGTCGGAGCATGTCGAGTCGGAGGAGCCTGAGCAGCGTCTCGAGGACATGGAAGGCCCCCTGGCTGAACACGGTGTACGTCGCGATGACCAGGGCAAGCGAGATCGCCAGAATCGTCAGCGTCATCCCCCGCTCATCGAAGAGTGCCAGGCCCACGGCCGCTGCGAGCACCCCCAGCACGCACATCACAAAGAAACCAGAGAGCCGGTAGAGCAGCACCGACGCCACAGAGTCGTAGACCCTGCCGGAGTCTTTGGCCACGGTGTAGGTCTTGTACACGTCCCCGCTGTACTTGCTCGGCAGGAACGAGGAAATCGAGAAGCCGATCATGTACGTCGAGACCAGCCGCCAGAATGGCACTTCGATCCCTTTATGTCGGAGCAGCAGATGCCACCGAGACGTCGCCAGCACCGGCTGAATCAGCGAGAGCGCAATCCCAAGACCCAGAAACCTGGGATCCGTCTGGGCCAGGATCGATCCCAGCGTCTCCAGATCCGCCTCGGCGAGGATCGCCACGATGATCCCAAGACCCACCGCCAAGAAGATGCCGCGTTTCACTCGCTGTTTCATGTGCGCACGCCCATATCCGGGCCGCGATGCACGAGCGCCGAGCCCATCCGCTCGAGGAGCTCGGGGTCCTTCCAGCTACACCCGTAGATGCCGCACATGCTCCACTCGCCAGGTTGCGATCCGCTCGTGCGAACCAGCGGGTGTTCGGCTCGAGAGCTGCAGCCACCCCGCCTCCCGGTAGGACTGCACCATCTCGCGCAGTCCATCTTCGATGCGGATCGCCGGACGATACCCAAGCTCCGCGCGGGCGCGGGAAATGTCAAACGTCCGGTTACTCGCGAACCACGCCGCCCGCCGCCGATGGATCGGCGGGGCAATCCCCAGCGGCCTGCACACGCCCTCGCACGCCACGGCAGCCGCCTTCAGGAGCCCGTAGGGCAGCCGCAGACGCGGCCGACGGACGCCGAGCGCCTCCGCCAGGCACCCCACCATGTGATTGAGGCTGATGGCGTAATCGTCCCCCACGAGATACGCGCGCCCGACGGCGCGGTCGGACTCAGCCGCCAGAACAAAGGCCTCCGAGAGGTCTCGCACATGGACAAAGTGATAATAGGTTTCCCCAGACCCGAACATGACGAACCGCCCCCTGGCGATCAGCTGCGTGAGCTTCAGGAATCGCGTCTCATAGGGACCGTAGATTCCTGCGGGCCGGATCACCGTCAGCGGCAGACCCAGCCGGTTTGCCAGTGTGAGGGCCAGGCGTTCACCCTCCCACTTGCTCTCTTGGTAGTCGTCATCCGGCTGAATCGGGGCCTCTTCGGTCAGGGGGGTACGGCCCACCGTGCCGTGGACGCCCATCGTGCTGCAGTGCACGAACCGCTTCACCCCGGCCTTGGCGGCCAGCTCCACCATGTTGCGCGTGCCCTCGACGTTCACATCCCAGAAGTCCTTTCGGCCCACGTTCGTCGGCCGGTAGAGCGCCGCGATATGGAAGACCGTCTCAATCCCCTCAAGGGCCTCGGCAACCTGCCGGCGATCTCGGATATCGCCCGGGATCAACTGGAGCGAGGCGCCATCGAACTGCGGCTTCCCATCAGGGACGTAGTACATGGCGCGAACCACATCCCCACGGTTCACGAGGTACCGACTGAACCAGTACCCGGTGTAGCCGTTCGCGCCCGTGACCAAGGTGTTCGGTTTCATCAGTCGTTCAGCAGGAGCTGATAGATCTCGACAATCCGCTGGGCCACGGGGCGCCAACTGAATCGCTCGGCCGCCCGCGCTCGGGCCATCGCCCCCAGGGTCGACCAGCGCTCGCGCTGCTCGAGCAGCTGTGCGATGCCCTCGGCGAATGCCGCGGGCTCCACGCCCGTGACCAGCGCGCCGGTCTCGCCGATCACCTCGCGGTTGAGCGGCGTATCGAAGGCCACCGTCGGCAGCCCGGACGCCAGATAGCTGAAGAGCTTCAAGTTGCCCTCCGAACCGGGCAGCTTCGCGCTCACCGCCAGATCCGACGCCGCCAACAGCTCCGGCACCTCCTCAAACGGCACCCGCCCCGTCAACGTCACCTCATCGCCCAGGCCAAGCCGCGCGGCCTTGGCGCGGTAGCGCTCCACGTCCGGATAGCCCACCAACAGCGCGTGAAACTCCAACTGGCGCGACTTGAGCTCTTTGAACGCGTCCAGGAGGAGGTCGATTCCCTGATACGCATTCAGGAGTCCTGTGTAGATGATCAGCGGCCGCGTGGCCGGGATCCCGTAGCGCTCGCGGATGAGATGGCCGTTGGAGCCCGGTCGGAATTGGTGCACGTCCACGCCGTCGTTCACGACGTGAATCCGATCCTCCGGCACGCCAAACGCGCTCGAGAGATCCGCTTTCCCATGGTCGCTGCTGGTCAGCACGACGTCGGCCCGGTGATCGATCCACCGCTCGAGCCGTCTGAGCCACCGGGACTGCGGGGACCGCGGCCCGGTGAATCCGTGCGCCACGACCTCGGCGGACAGGCTGCCCTGGTAGTCCAAGACCAGAGGAATCCGTCGCTTGCCCAGCGCCAAGGCGGCAATGCAGCCTCCCTCATGCAGGTGGGCGTGGACCACGTCAGGCCGCCAGTGCCGGATCCAGCGCCACACCAGGCCGAGCAACAAGAGGTCAATGTAGTACTTGTGCCACGAGGGACCCGCGGTGACCTTCCGGTACCACGGCACCGGCCAGGTGCGGCACGTCCGAATGCCCGGCACGTCACGCCCGAGCGGGTAGGTGCACAGCACGACCTCATGCCCGAGTTCCTGCAAGCCGCGGATCTCCCCGAGGATGCGCACATGACACCCTCGGTCGGCAAAGAAAGACGTGGGGGCGACCATCAGGACCTTCATGCGGCGACCTCTTCGTGCGTGCCGACGGGAGCGTCGACGACGCTCAGATGCGCCCCGGCCTTCGAGCGCTTTGGAAACGCGGCCTGGACCTCGCGCACTTCCTCGGCTGCGCGCGCGGGACCCCACCCAAGCTCCCGCGCCATGATCTGCGCGCACCGGCGCAGGCAGGCCTCGCCGGGGTCGCCTCGCGACCCCAGATCGGTCCGCCGAAAGACGACATCTCCAAGCGTAAGCGCCATCTCCTCCCGCACCGCGTGGACCACTTCCGCCTTGATGACTTCGGAGGAGCCGTCGAGAGGCTCGCCGAGCGCCGCGTCCTCATCGAGCCACCTGAGCACCTCCGGGTACGCACAGCCGTAGCCACGCACCAGGTGCCGAACAACCGTCGCCCCCAAGCCCCCAGGGGCCCGGTCAATGGCGTCATCGAGAAACTTGCGCACGTTGCTGATAGCCCCTCCATGCACCGGGGTCTCGCCGCTGCGGCTGCTGTGTACGGGTCTCCCCAACCTGGTCAGGACGGCATCCACCGCTTTCGCAGCGACGTCGCGCGCCGTGGTGTACTTCACGCCGACCACAGAGATGAGCCCCTCGATCCCGTTCTGCCGTCGATGATCGATGATCTGGTAATGGGGCTCGAGCGCCACGCCATCGGGCTCCGCTGCCGAACGAGCCGCCGGCACCAACCCGACATGCACGAATGCCACATCGTCCGTCGTGAGCTGTGCGGGGGGGTAGGCCTGGTTGGTGACATCAATCATGTTCCGAATGTCTGCAGCGCTTGCCCGACAGTGTTCCGGGTCCCCATCGGAGGGCGCATAGGCGGTCCCGACGATTGAGCGATCCCGCCATGGGGTCATGAACCACAGACGTGAGCGTGTCTTGCTGCCGCCAGCACTCGGGACAGCCAGCGCCACACCCTGCGTCAGCGGGCGTGTCACGAGATTCATCGCCTTCACGAGGCGCGTCTTCCTGGAAACCGATTGAGCCTCCAGGAGATCCAGCACCCGATCGACCCAGGGCCCGCTCGTATTCAGCACGACGCGGGCTCGGACGACGAGCCTTCTGCCCGTCACGGTATCGATCGCCTCCACGCCGGTCACCCGTTTGCCCTCCAAGCGGAACTTGGTGACCCGGACGTAGTTCGCGATCGCTGCCCCAAGGTCCACGGCACCCTCCAGAAACGAGAGGGTCAGCCGCTCCGAGTTGTCGATCTGCCCGTCATACCACAGGGCCCCGCCGGTCAGTCCCTCCTTGGCGATGCCGGGTGCCAGTCGGAGGCATTCATCTCTCGATACCACGCGGCAGCGAGGGATGTGCTGGGCTGGATCGCGCATCTCTCGGTTTCGGTCCCAGCTCACCAGGTCATTCACCAGGAATGCGGCCGCCATCGCCGCTTTGCTTCGGAGGCCCCGGCCATTGATCGGCATCAGGAATGGCAAGGGGTGCACGAGATGCGGCGCAACCCGCAACAAGGCCCTCCGTTCCCGAATGGACTCCAGCATCCGCCTCACGTCAAACGACTGGAGGTAGCGCAGGCCTCCGTGGACAATCTTCTGCGTGTTCGCCGACGTCGCCTGCCCAAAATCTCCTCGCTCGACCAGCGCAACCGACAGCCCGCGCAGTGCCGCCTCCCAGGCCGCGCACGCGCCGTAGATGCCTCCCCCGATGACGAGGAGGTCAAACTGCTTCGCCGATAACCAATCCAGGTCTCGCTGCATGGGCTCGGTTGTCTGCGCTATTTGGCCCCGACCCCGAAGAACACCGCCGGGATCGTCTTGGCCAGAATCTTCACATCGAGCGCCAGAGACCACCGATCGATGTACTCGAGGTCCAGCCGCATCCATTTGTCAAAGTCCACGATATGATTGCGGCCGTTCACCTGCCATTGGCCGGTGATCCCCGGTCGCATGCTGAGCCGCCTGCGCTGCCAGGCTTGATACTGCTCCACCTCGCCCGGGATGGGCGGTCGCGGTCCCACCAGGCTCATCTCCCCCTTGAAGACGTTGTACAGCTGAGGCAACTCGTCGAGGCTCATCTTCCGCAGCCAGCGGCCGACCGGCGTCAGGCGCGGATCGTTGGTCAGCTTGAAGACCGGGCCGTTGAGCTCGTTCAGGTGCGCCAGTTCCGCTCGCTTCGCCTCCGCATCCATGACCATTGAGCGGAACTTGTAGAGGGTAAACCGACGACCGTTGAGCCCGCACCGCACCTGCTGGAACAGCACGGGGCCCGAGGAGGTCGCCTTGATCAGCAGGCTGACCACCACAAACAGCGGCAACAGGACCACGAGGCCGAGGCCCGCGATCACCACGTCGAGCACGCGCTTGAGCGCGACCTGCCATTGATCCGTCGACGTCGTATCGAAGCTGATGAACGGCGTGCCATTGAGGGCGGAGGGATGCGATTTGGCAAAGCGCATGTTGAACAGATCCACCGCCACCGAGGCCCGCACACCCGCCAGCTCGCAGGCGCGGATCGCTTCCTCAATCCTGGCCATCCAGGTCCGCGGTACGACGAAGACCACCTCATCGATGACGCGCTCCTGCAGCATGCGGGGCAGCTCCTCCAGGGTGCCGATGACCTCGACACCCTCCACGTGCTGCTCCACCATGCCCGGATCGGCATCGAGGAGTCCGACAAACCCGACCCCCCAGTTCTGGTGGCCCTGGATATCCTTGATGACCGCGCGGGCGCGCCGGCCCGTCCCCACTAGGAGGAGATTCCGATGGAAGTACCCCCGCTGCAGCATGAGATGGAAACACACGATCACGACCGTCCGCTCGTACGCCAGCAGCAGGAAGCTGAGCAGGAAAAACATCCCCATGAAGAGTCGGCTGACATAATGGAGCTTCAAGACAAAGACGAAGGAGCCGAAGAACAGCAGTCCCAACGCGCAGGCCTTCAGCACCACCGCCGCAATCTGACGGTACGATTTGTTGCGAAGCTCCCGGTAGCCGCCCAGCGCGTAGAGTATGCCAATCCAGAGCGGCAGGATGATCAGCAACAACCAGAGGTAGCGATCCAGCGGATAGAGCTCGCCGATCGCCTCGCGGCCGGGAATGAGGTCCAGCAGATAGAACGTCTGAACCGACTGTCGGAGGGCATAGGTGGCGAGAAACGCCACCACCAGAACCGCCAGATCGATTAGCAGCACGAGCTGTTTGACGAACACCTCTGAGCGTTTGATCATGAGGGCTCCTCAAACACGATTTCATAGGCGAGGGCTTCGCCCAGCGGCACCTCGATCGAGCCCTCACGCACGGAAGCCGCCACCTCGCTCACCCGGCGTCCAGTGGTATCCAGCGCAAACACCCCGGTCGGTCGACGCCCGCCCAGCGGCATGGATACGGAGCCCATCACCGGCTCCATGAGGATAGGGCCCGTGCCGCTGTCCCGCAGCAGCGTCCGCGTCGCGTTATAGACCGTCCCGGTGTTCTCCGATCGCGCGACCGTCGTCAGCAACAGGTGCCGCGAGCTCACGACCGGCTGCTCATCCAGGCTCGAGAGCACCACGGAGGCAAAAGGCGTCTCCACCGAGAACGTCGCATCAGGAAGCGACAGCGGTCCGTCCCCCATCTGTCCGACAACGGCTTGTACACGAGCCGTCTTGATCGAGACGCGCCCGTGCCGTTCATCCCAGGCCAGCTCGCCGGTATCGCTCACCCAGGGGTTGCTCGCCATGGCCAGCGCTTTGGGTGGTGCGGCATCCCCCGCAACGCGCGCTACACCGTGCCGAAGCGGAAGCCCCGGGCTGATGCTCTGGTGCTCTGCGTCGATGGGATACGCGCGAGTGAGACGCGCCGGCTGGACCTCTCGGCGGTGGAAGAGCCGAGCTGCGGCTGGAAGCTGCAGGAACTGCTCCGGCATTGTACTGACATCAAAGTTATTCGCGATTCGCGTGGCGGCGAGATCCCCATCGTAGGTGAAGAGGAGTAGGCCGTCCCAATTCTGAAATGAGGCATAGGCCGCCATGAGGAGGGGACCGACCGCCCGGTACTCATTGGGCCAGGGGATGTTCCACTCGCTCACCACGAACGGCACGCCCGCCACACGCTGTACACTCAGCTTGGCGATCGGATGGTGCTCCTGGCCGCCTTCGATCATCGAGCGATTGTGGAATCGCACCAGGTCCCCGTACCCGCCCTTCGGATGGTCCCAGTAGTCATGCCGATCAATGAAATCCAGTGTGGCGTTGGTCGCAAGCTCCCAGGTCCTCAGCGACAGGGTGCTGCGGTTGCTTCCCGCAATCGGAATCGAAAGCCCGAGCCCGCGGAGGTAGCCGTACAGCTCGTCAAAGTAGCGCTGCTGGAGGTTCGTGTAGAATCCCTGCACGAACGGATCGTCGACTTCAAGATAGCGCTCCGCGTCCATCGTGGCGCGATCCACGCCCTGACCGGACAGATATTCCCCCCAGAGCAGCTGCAGCTCATCGCGGTAGGGCCCTGGGAGCTCCTTGAACCGCTTCGAGTCAGCCGCGAGCGAACTCTCGTTGATCAGGTCAACCAGGACGAGCGCCGGCTCCTCGACCAGCCGCGTCCGCGTGTACCGGTTATAGTGGGTGAGCAGATCGCGCGCATACGCCTTCTGCAGCTGAATCAGCCGCGGGCTGTACTGGGCGGCGATCTTCGCCCCTCGCGAGAGCTGCCGGTAGGCCGGCACGCCATCCCCGGACTTGAACTGGCGGCTGACCAACAGATCCATGTAGATGTAGATCCCCCGCGCCTTGAGCTGCGCGATGAAGTAGTCAAGCCGGTCCAGGCTCTCGCGCGAGAGATGCTGGGTGTCCTCGAATTCGGCAGCGAAGATGTTGGGGTCGGCCCACGGGGCATCCAGATGATGCAGCCGCACGAGGTTGCACCCAAGCTGCGCCAGCCGCTCGGCGAAGCGGTCAGCGTGCTCATGGCTCGGGAAGTTGGCGGCCGCGTCAATATTGACGCCGAAGAAGCGCGCGGGTGTCCCGTCCTCGAAGACAAAACGGCCGTCCTCCACGGTCAGGAATCCGTGCTGCCCCGCGGGCGGATTGAGCAACCCGCTCGCATCAAACGGCGGCTCCAAGGGTCCGATGCTGGGCTCAATGACTCTCCAGGTCGCGATGTCCGTTCGGGACTCCAGACGACGCACCAGCGGCCCCTCGGCCCCGTGCGCCGCCAGCCGCACCCCATCGAACCAGGCCGTTCCGCGCGCCTGATCCAGCAACAGACCCAGCGTCGCCTCGCTTGCCGCAGGCGGAACCCGCACTTGTTTGGCGCGCGACTTCCAAGTCTCCTGTGTCCCTGCCCATGGACCCACCACAACCGGCTTCCCCACGGGCTCGCCTTCACGATCCCAGAAGCCCAGCTCCACCTTCGCGCCTCCCCCGGGCGCTCGTGCCTTGACCTTCTTCAGCTTGAGGTCAAACGTGAGTGTCGCCTCCCGGATCGACGCCTCAGCGAACACGAGCCGCTGACGGGCGGCAGCGTGCCCGGGTTGGTCCCGTGAAATCTCCAATGCGGCATGGCCTTCGGCGCCGGGATACACCACTTTCGCTCCCTGATCCAGTTCCCAGACCGACAGGGGGTTCACATACTCGAACCCGCCATCGACGACGAGGTTCTCGCGGTCATGGTCGTCCGGCAGGCCCCACAGCAGCTGCACGGCATCGAATGTGGCCTGTCCCAGGGCCTCCTCCAGCTCGAGCGCGAGCTCAAGCCGGCCGGCGCCCTTCGGGATGCGCACGGAGCCGGACCACGGGCGCCAGCCGAACGTGCCATCCCATGTTCGGATCGTCTTGCGACGGATCACGCGGCCATCCACCGACAAGAAGCTGACGGTGACCTTGGCGGCGCCCTTCCCGTCACCGATGGGATGCACATCCTTGATCCTCACCAGGCCCGCCACCGTGACCGCCGTCGCAAGCGGCTGGACAACGTCCAGCGATTGCGACGCCCTCGGATTCGGCTCCTCCGTTGTGGAGGACAGCCGCAACGCCCATGCCCCCCCACCATCCGCGGAGGACTCGACGCGCTCCGTCCGCCCCCCAACTTCCCAGCCCTCCGGGCTCTGCGCACCGTCCTCGGGATGTTCGAACCCACCATTGGTAAGCGCATCCTGAACCGCCAAAGCCGCGCTCGAGTCGCCGCCGAACCCGATGCTCACCAACGCGCAGACCAGCGCCATCATCACGAGCCGCAGAGGCCTCGCGGAGATCCCTGCGACTTCGCTTGCCGCTCCTCGGATACGCTCAGCTACCATCAGTGGTTTCCTCAATGAAGATACCCAAGCGCTCTGAGCTGCTCGCGCGTCACCGCATCGAGCTCAGGCACCGGCTCGGGTGAGCCGACCGGCTTCAGGGCCTTGAAGTGTCTCACGAGCTTCGCCTCCATCGCCGCCGCCTGCCCTGGCAACTCTGCGATCAGGTTGCGCGACTCGGCCGGATCCCGCTCGAGGTCATAGAGCTCATGCCGCCCGTCTGGCGACCGGATGAACTTGAGCGCGCCCTCACGTAGACTCTTCAGCTTCGCCGTCGCCGTCGCATCCGCTGTTGCATTCGTCCGTCCCGACCCCCCGGCGCCCTGCGGCCCGAGACGTGCGATCTCGTACTCGGACAGGATGACCCGATCCTCCCGCACCGCCAAGCCGGACCCCACGAAGCTGTAGCCCGGCAGCGACGCCTCGAGGGCGGGGGCCCTCACCTCCAGCAGTGCGAGTAGCGTCGGCAGCACATCCACCAGCGAGACGGGCTGGCCAACCCGCGCACCGGCCGGCAGCGCCTTCGGATACCGGATGATCAGCGGAACATGCAGCAGGGTCTCGTACACACAGTCGTGATGCCCCAGAATTTCGTGATGGCCGATGTTCTCGCCGTGGTCGCTCGTCACGATCACTACGGTGTCGTCCAGCAGCTTGCGCGCCCTGAACTCGTCCAACAGCTCGCCGATCCGCATATCGAGATACGCAAGCTCCCCATCGTAGAGGTCCCCGAGGGTTTCGCGTATCGGCTCGTCCAGGGAGACCGGCGGGGGACTCTTGATCACCGCATGCCCCCTCCGGAGCGATCGCCTCACCTCGTTCGGCAGTCGGAGGAACCGCCTGCGGTACGGCTCAGGCGGCTCATAGGAAAAATGCGGCTCCATGTAGTTGATGAACAGGAAGAACGGCCGACGGCGGTCATAGCGGCGCTCGAACCAGGCCCTGATGCGCTTGTTGGTCTCTGCGGCGTGCGCGTTGCCCCCGCGCTGCGGGAGTTGAAATCGGTCCAAGAGCCGAACGATTGCGAGCTGCCTAAACGCCTGCCCCCTGAAAAAGCGCGACTCTTCGAACACCTCAAACCCTTGCTGAAAGTTCATCGCCACGCTGACGGCTCCATTGTTGGAGAAGCCAACCGTCTGATAGCCCTGCTCGCGGAGCAGCTCAGCCAGCGTGACCAGGTGATCATCGAGCCGTCGGTGCGACGTGTCCGCTCCATGCTGGGCCACATACAGCCCGGTGAACAGCGACGCATGCGACGGCAGGGTCCACGGGGCCGTCGCGCTCGCCTGTTCGAACAGGACCCCCTCTTGGGCGAAGCGGTCCAGATGCGGGGTCGTGTTGCGCGGATATCCGTACGAAGACAAACGGTCGGCTCGCGTGGTGTCCATCACGATGAGCAGGACGTTCGGGCGCCCGGCAGGCCCCAGCACGGTCGGCGCCGCGCCACCAGCTCGGGTGGGCCTGCCCGCCAGGAGCGGAGGCACGAACGACAGCCCCGCCACAACGGCGAGTCCGATCGCCGCCATCCGCAGAGCGCCGATCCAGGCAAGATCGGTGCGGGGCGGGTGCCCCGGGCGTGTGCGGAGCTTCAGCAGCGCCCAGGCGCCGGCCAGCCATGCGAGGGTCCAGGATCCGGTGAAAACCAGGCTCGGAAGTTTCGTGATCTCAGGCAGCCACAGCCGGTTCACGTACAACCCTCCGAACAGATAGCCCATAGTCAGGAGACTGAACGCCAGCGTCCTGATCTCAAACGTCCTGAGATCCATCCCTCGCCCCGCGACCAGTCCCCAGAACCCAACGATGATCGCGTTGGGCAGTCCATAGAGCACCATCGCCTTGGCGATCGTGTGCGTATCCAGAGGACCCCACGAGATGCGCACCAAGAACACGCCCGCCTCGACGGCCCCGCAGAAGGCCCCGACCATTCCGCCGATCGTCATCGCCACCACCAACTGCTGCCTCATGCCATCCTCAGCGTTTCTAGTGCAGGTAGCCAACGGCTCGCAGGCGATCCCGTGTCTCCCGATCGATCTTGACGGTCTTCGGGGCCACCGCCATCCGCGCTGCCCGTTCTTGAAACGAGGCCAGGAGCTCCTTGAGGGGCGGGCCCATCGGATGCGCCTCCACATCCAGCGGGTGTTGCTCCCCCGGGTCCTGCGCAAGATCGAACAGCAGCCAACGTTCCTCATCGTGCGTGTGGACTTCGATGAGCTTGAAGTCGCCGTCCTGCACAGCCCGTCCGTACGATCCCCGAGCCGGTCGCAAGAGTTCACTGTACACCGGCCTCGCGTCGCCGGCCGCCTCCGGATCCTGCACGAGGGACACCAGCCCCGTTCCCTCCATGAAGCCGGCCGGCGCAATCGAACAGAGTTCCAGGATCGTCGGCATCAGGTCCACGTGACGGGCCACCGCTTCCACCACCGTGCCCGCCGGGAAGACAGTCGGGTAGCGGATGAGGAGGGGCACACGCAGCACCTCATTGAAGAGCGATTTTCCGTGGCCCCACCCGCCATGCTCGTAGAAGGTTTCCGCGTGGTCCGCCGTGATGATGACCACCGTGCGCTCATAGAGCCCCAACTCCTTGAGCCTCCGGAACAGCTCACCGATCATCTGATCGACATAGGCGATCTCCCCGTCATATTGCGCAATCAGGTTCTGCCGCCGTTGAGGAGTGAGGGCGTCGCTCCGTTCAAACGGCTCAAAGCCCTCAGAGATCGGGCCGTCGGTCTCATAGGGACGCCGGTACGCGGGATCAAACAGGGTGTCGAAGGGCGCCGGCGGCGCGTACGGCGTGTGCGGTTCCATGTAATGCATGTACGCAAAGAACGGCCGGCCCTCCAGCGTGCGAACCCAGTCGAGCAAGGCCTTGTTCAAGCCGGGTGCTGCGATGTTCCTCCGGTTGCCAAAGGGCGCCGGCAGGTCAAGATTTATCAGCCCCCGATAGACCCAGGTGATCGCTGGGGAGTACTGGCGCAAACTCGCCAGGATGTGGCCCAACATCAGATTTTTGAAGAACGACACGTCTTCGTGATAGAACTCCTCAACCCCTTGGTCAAAACCAAAGAGCGGCGAGACGAAGGAATTCGCCGAAAAGATCCCCGTCGCATAGCCGTGCAATTGCAGCACCTCAGGCAGCAGCAAGAGGGATTCCGGCACCCCGGACGCCATGTGATGCACGTTGTGCGCCGAGGGGTAGATCGACGCCAACATGGTCGGCACCGAGGTCTTCGTCCAGGATGAATTCGCGTAGGCCTCGGTGAACCGCGCTCCCTCGCGCGCCAGTTGATCGAGGCTGGGCGTGGTCCGCCGCTCATAGCCGTAGGCGGAGACGTGGTCGGGCCGCAAGGCGTCGATCGCAATCAACAGCACGTTGGGGACGGCATCCGCCCTCGCCGGCCGCACCGTTGGAGCCACGTGAGGTCTTCCCCAGAGCAACACGCTGCCCGCCACAAGGCCGATCGCCACGCCTCCCGCGCTCAGCGCCCACCAGAGCCTGCGTGATGGCCTCCTGATGAAGCGCCATCCCCACCCCACCCCATGCCGATAGAGCCACAACCCCAGCAGCACATTCGCCGCCAAAAACACGGCATCAAAGAGCAAGGAGCGCCCATCGGTAAAGGAGGGAAGATACCGCATGTTGATATGCCCGCCGGCGATCACGAACAGCCCCAAGGGAATCAGCACGGCCAGGTACCAGCGCGTCAGAGGCTCGCCAGGCCGAAGCGGCCTATTGAACAGCCGGCACGCCAGCCACAGCGTCACCCCGAACGCCAACGCCACAACCGACCAGACCACGCTGTAGAACAGCATCGCGGGCAGGAGGAAGTGGTGAGCCGTCCCTGTGGGGTTGGGCAAGAACACCACGACTTCCAAGAACCCGGTCAACCATCCGACCGCGATCCCGCAGAGCACACCTTGCAGCAGGGCAGCGCTGAAGGTTCTGAAACCGCTCAGACCCTTTGTGACCCTTGAGGTCCTTCCCCTCATTGGAGATACCCCAGGGCTCGCAGTTCCTTGCGCGTCCACTCCCTCATCGGCTCGACGTCCTCCGGAGTGCCTGCGGACTGCATGGCCGTCAACCACTGGTCCAGCTCCGCCTTTAGCGCTCTCGCTGTGTCCGGAAACTGCTGGATGACATTCTGCGATTCTCCGGGATCGTGACGCAGGTCGTAGAGTTCATGGTGTCCGTCGGAGGCCCAGATGAACTTGACGCCGCCACGGGAAAGGCTCTTCAGGCTCCGCATGAAAGAACGCTCGTCGATCGCTTGTCCCCGCGTCCTGCTTCGTGCCAGCATGGGAACCGGAGCCGCATACTCGGATCGGATGGGCAGGTCCGGCGCCACGACGAGGGACGAACCGACCCAACTGTGACCCGGCAGGGCCGCCTGAAGGCTCGGCGCCGCGAGGGAGAGGAGTTCGATCAGGGTGGGCAGCAGGTCCACCAGGGAGACGCGCTCTGCCACCCGCCTGCCGGCGGGCAAGCCGGCGGGGTAGCGCAGGACCAGGGGGACGTGCAGCAGGGTTTCATACACGGAGAACTGATGGCCGAAGAGCCCGTGGTCGCCGATGTTCTCCCCGTGGTCGCTGGTCACAATGACCACGGTATCGTCGAGGAGCCGGCGGGTCTCCAGCTCCCCTAACAGCTCTCCAATCTTCGCATCCAGGTACGCGATCTCCCCGTCGTAGAGGTCGTTCAGGAGCTGCCGCATCGGCCGATCGACACGAGCGGCCTGATGGGCAGCCGGAGCGAACCGATGGAGGCTCGCAGCAACCTCAAGCACCTTTTCCACCGGTTCGCGTGGGTGTCGAAGGAAACGGCTCCGGAAGGCCTCAGGCGGCTTGTAGGGAAAATGCGGCTCACGGTAGTTGATGAAGACAAAGAACGGTCGGCCGGGATCGAAGACCGTCTTGAGCCACCGTCTGACGCTTTGATTAGTCGCTTCCGCACCGTCGTCGAGGCGTCGAGTCACAAGCCCTGTGACCTTCTTCATGACGCGCACCACCGCAAGCCGGTTGATCAGCCGGCCGCCGTCCAGCATGTCGTCAAAGTGCTCAAACCCCTGGTGAAAGTTCATCTCTCGGCTGACCCAGTGGTTATTCGAAAAACCTGCGGTCTGATAGCCGTGGTCGTACAAGAGCTCCGCCAGCGTCGCGAAACGACTGTCCAAGCGCGGATGCGGCCGTTCCGCTTGATGCTGGGCTGGATAGAGCCCGGTAAAGAGCGTGGCGTGTGAAGGCAACGTCCAAGGGGCTGCTGAGCTTGCGCGCTCGAACAGCACGCCGTCCTGGGCCAGGCGATCAAGGTTGGGGGTTGTCTTGCGGTGGTAGCCGTAGGAGGAGAAACGGTCGGCCCGTGCGGTGTCCATCACAATCAGCAGGATATTCGGGCGTTGAGTCCCCCCGGGAACGTCCCGTGCGCCGAGGACCTGATGGGTCCTGATCCACAGGGAGGGCAGCATCAGTGACGCACCGGCGACCACGAGCAGTCCGAGCATCAGTCCTCGAAGGGGACGGACCCAACTGGTCTCAAAGGAGGCTGAAGGCCGTCCAGGAGGCCTCAGCAAGATCCAGCTTCCGATCAGCCACGCCAGGGTCCACAACCCAGTCACCAGGAGGCTGGGAAGCGCCAGGAGCTGAGGCGACCACCATCGGTGAATCCAATAGCCCCCAAGCAAATAGGTCATGGCTAACAGCGTACACATCACCGTTCTGACTTGAAACGTCTGATGATCCAGACGACGCCACGCGGCCAGTCCCCACACCCCAGCCATCACTGCCGCAATGAACCCGTAGATCATCATGGCCACCGGGATCGTGGGGGTATCGAGTGGCCACGACGGGATCCGCAGGAGCAACGCGAGGCACTCCGCAGCTCCCACCAGCGCCCCAACCACAGCACCGATGCGCACCGCAAGCCACACCTTCGACCTCATTGGCGCTGTCCGACTTCGTCGAACGCTACAAGCAGCGTTTGCGCCTCCACGGACTTCTTCGACTCCAGCGAGAAGAGAAAACGGTCGGCCAGCCGCCCATGTTCAGGGTCCGAGGGATTAGCGCGGACATCCCACGCCCATTTCTGGATTTCGAGATGGGTGACCCGTTCGCCGGCGCGAGCCTGTGCGTTGAAGGCCGCCCCGCACGCGGCAAGAAACTTCTCGCACACCTGCACCTGGTCCGGCTTGAAGCACATCCGGATGACCCGGCGATAGCGCCCGTCGGTCATCGCGGGGATGGCCTCCTTGATGCGGGCGGTGGCGGTCTCGCCGGAGGCCCGGTGCGCCAGAACCTTGTAGTACTCCGCGATCCCTGTCGTGGGCTTCGTGTACATCTGCAGGGCGGTGAGCGGATACTCCTCCACACGGTAGATCCAGCACAGCAGCAACACGATGGCCGACGCGGACACCACCAGAGGACCCCGCAGCGCGTTGGGAGCTCTCCTCGGCTGCGGGGCGAGCCCCTGCGCCGCCTCGCCCTCGTGTGCGCAAGCCGCATCGCACTTGAAGAGCTTGTGGCGACTCTGCGCCACGCGCCGGTAGACCCGCTCACCCAGCCAGGGGATCCCCGGCACGTAGAGCCAGGGGGCCACAAGCCAGCCTGCCGGAATCGCCTGCGCGATGGCCCTCCAGGCCTTAAACCCTTGGCGCGTCCTTCTCCGCGACACGACGGCCATCGCTTGTTCCAGCTCACTCGACGTGAGCCTCACGCCATGCCCGGCGTTGTAGTCCGTCAGGTTCAACGTCCGAAAATCAATCCAGCGCAACCGATTGAACAGATCGAGCGGACCCAGCAGACGGACGCTCCGGACGCACAGCGGGCACTGCCCATCGTAAAGGACCTCAAGGGTCCCTCGGTGGGCCTCGAGCCACCGGCCAGCCGCCGTGCGGATCCTGGTCCAATCGATGAACGCCAGCTGGAGCAGCATGAGATCCAGAAACAGGATGTTCTGCAGAAGGAAAATCCCTGCGTGCATGCCGGCCGCCACAAACGGCAGGATCCGGCGGGCCCAGCGGGAGAAGAGGACCGATACGAAGACGAGCTCAGCAAGAAGCCCGACGAGACCCAACACCGCAAATACCGCATCGGGGGCTGAGGTGAGCCGCAAGGACAGCTCGGACTCAAACCCCATCGGGTTGAGGGTATCCCGGTACAGGAAGATCCTCATGTTCGTGGCATTCCACCACGTCAGCCCGCTATTGCGAAGCTTGCTCATCCCAGCCGCCAGGTACGGCAGGGCAATCACCACCCAGCACGCGTACCGAGCCCATCCGTAGACGGCGGTGGCCCGATCGGCAGGAGGCACCGGCGCTCCTCTGGCCACTTTCCGCAGACGATCGACCGACCACCCGTCCCCGCAGGGCGTCAGCGAGAGCACCGCCATCACGTACACCGGGATCACGCCCGTGTGGTAGAACCACGCGTACAGGCGAAAGATCCCCCCCATGAGCAGGTAGCCCACGGCGCCCAATGGAACCGTGATCCGCGTCCTCCAACCGATCGCGCCCAAGAACAGCAGCGCCCCGGTCACCCACTGGAAGACTCCGAGCGCAGTCTCGTTAGCCAGGAAGCGCTCAAACCCGATGGGCAGGAGGGCCAGCACGCGCATGATACCTCCGGGGGTATTGATCATCTCCCTGGGAAGCAGCGCGGTGCTCGCCAGCCCCTCCCACAGGGTGTGGAGGAGCAGGATGCCGCACGTCAGCATCCGGATGGCCCCCAGGGTCCCCGGCGTGGCCTCTCCCACAAACCGCTTGAAGAAGCCGGGACTCGTGGTCACCCAGACGAGCAGCCACAGACCGAGGCAGCCGAGCACGACCGCCTGGGTGAGCATGCCCCAGCGCCACAGGAGCTCATCCAGCGGCTGGCCGAGCTCTCGGATGATGTGACTCAAAACGGAGGCCCCCTCACCGTGGTAGGCCGCCTGAATCGCCTGGGGTGCGACGAGCTGCGCGAAGACGACCCACACGCCGGCCAGGCCAAGGACCGTGAGGCCCACCCAGCGCCGAATCTGTGCCACGCTCACAGAGGCGGACATCGACGAAGAGGACGCGGTGCTAAATCCTCTCATGATGATTCACCGCTGCGCAGTGGCCCTGACGACGCAACGGGCCCGCCGGCTTCCGCTCGCCTGACGCACACACGCCACCACTCGCTGAGAAATAGGCCGACAAACGCCGTGTCCTCGATCAGGTACCGCCGCCACAAGCGCCGAGGCTCACGGACAAGCCTCCAGAGCCACTCCAGCCCGCTGCGCTGCATCCAGCGGGGCGCTCGCCTGACGGTGCCGGCCTCAAAGTCAATCGCCGCGCCCACACAGACCGCCACCTTTACCTCAAGTTCGTGGATGTGCTTGGCAATCCACTTCTCCTGCTTTGGGCAGCCCAGCGCAAGGAACAACAGATCGGGACGCGCCGAATTGACACGCTGCACCATCCGCTCGTGTTCAGCCGCATCGAACTGAAATCCGATCGGCGGCGCATAGCAGCCCACCACCCGAAGGGACGGAAAGCGTCCCCGCAGGTTCCGGGCGGCCTGTTCGGCCACCCCATCTTGGCCTCCGAGGAAGAACACGCTGTGGCCCCGCTCGGCGGCCTGCCGACAGAGCCTTGGAAACAGATCAGAGCCGGCAATCCGCTCCTTCAGGGGAGAGCCCAGCAGCCGACTCGCCAGGACGATAGGCATGCCGTCGGCAAAGATGAGCGCCGCCCGCTGGTAGGCGTCGCGGAACTCAGGATCCTTCGGCCACCGCACGACCGCATCGATATTTGGGGTCATGACGTAGCGGCGCCCTGGTTGCCGCACCAATCCGTCGATGCGCTCGAGGGCCTGCGGCATGGTGACGTTCTCAAACGGCATGCCGAACAGCTCAACGCTGCGCATCGTCATCCGGCCTGCTGACCCAGCGTCCGATATGAGGCATAGACCTGTCCCAGAATCTTCTTGGCCGTGAACGGGGCCCCCTGCTCCTGGCAGGCTTCCCGATCCGGCGGCTGCCTGAGGACCTCACCGATCGCCGCTCCCAAGGCTTCAGGGGTCCGCTCGCGGACCAGCCGTCCCGCCTGATCAGTCGTGAGGACACGCGGCACCTCACCCACGGCCGTCGAGACGACGGGAAGACCGCAGCGCAGCGCCTCAATCACCACGCGGGGCATCCCCTCGAACGCCGAGCTCAAGCACAGACAGTCGGCCGCGTTCATCCACTTCGCAATCTCGGACTGGGGCTGCGGCCGGACGATGCTCACTCGACCTGTCAACCTATGAGCCGCCAGATACCCACGGATCTCCCCCTCCAAAGCCCCCTCACCGATCATGACCAGCCGCGTGTGGTTCTCACGCCCATTGACCTGACGGAACGCCTGCAGCAGGCGCAGCGGGTCCTTCTGCCCTTCGAAGCGTCCCACGAACAACAGCAGGCGGTCATTCGGATCCAACCCGTGGGCCCGGGCCAGCTCCTGTTTCTGCCAACGGCGCTCGCCCTCCGGCAGCGATACGAACACCTCTTCGTCCATCCACGTGGGCAAGAACGAAAACCGCTCCGCCAGGTTTGGATACCGGTTCCGGTACCAGCCCACCGCATCCTGCCGGACGAGGAAGACGCGCGCCATGTCCTTGATCAGTTGACGCTCGAGCCAGAAATACAACCAGGGAAACCACCGGCCCCAGGCCACCTCGGTCATGGGGTTGCACAGATCCTCCGGGTGCACATGCAGGAACAGGATTTTGGGGTTCGTCAGGCCCTTGAGCGCGAGGCCCGGCTCGATGCGGTGCAGCTCGATCACGGCGTCCCGCACATTGATGGTCTTCCAATACCGCTTGAGGGCCCACGTGTATCGCAGGCTCAAGGGTACCCGATCACGCAGGGCGGGGTGCGCCGCCACGATCGGCAGGAACTCGACGGGGCGTCCGGCGACCCGCACGCGATGCCATGCCCCCACCGGGTGGGCTCGTGGATCCACCGCGACGCCCACCAGGCTGATGTCGAAGTCCGCCGGGGCGTACTTGATGAAGGTGTTGATGAACGTCCCAATCCCCCCGGAGTAGTGCGCCGTGGGATCATGCTGATAGAGAATACACACGCGCATCGATCAGGTCTCTCGCTGCTCAACGACGACAGGCCTGCGCCGGTCGCGCTGGTCCGCGTCCCTCGCGCGTCGCACGGCCGCGACGCCTTCGTCCTCCCAGGCGCAGATGATGCGCTGCACCTGTTCCACCGAGATCCCGTTCACCGCGCCGTGATCCGGCTTTCGGCTGTAGAAGTCCTCCCGCAACATCGGGCTCACAACCTTCGTCATCCGTCCGTAACCATAAATCTCCTGGGGGCTCGTGCAGGTGAAGAGCGCCACCACCTTCTTCCGTAACGCCAGGCCGACATGCATGGCCAGAGTGTCACCGCAGACCAGGTAGTCACATTCGTTGATGTCATCGATATAGTCCTCAAGCCGCTCGCGCTGCTCGAGGTATTTCACCCGGTAGCCCTCAACTTCCAGCTGCGCGGCCAACGCCTCATAGCCGTTCCAGCGCTTCATCGGCCAGCGATCCCCCGCGCGCGCCTCAAGACCCACGAGCTGCGGCACCGGCCTCGTGGTCACAGGCACAGGCAGGAGATACTCCTCCCCACAGAACGCCTTTCCAATCATCGAGAAGATGAACTCCTGATACGTTTTCTGGTTCTGGAACTTCAACTCATCGGCCTTCGCCTTCCCCAGTTGAGAGATGAGACTCATATCGAACCATTCTCTCGCCGAGTCGGTGTAGGTGGTGCCGAACCCAGCTCGATAGACTCCAACGAGGGCTTGCTTCATCACCCGCGTGGCCAGATCAGCCGCCCGGGGATCTTCATCAAGGCTGACGACCAGATCGTATTCCCGGCCGGACACCACGTCGGCGCGCTCGATGTCCACGACGCGCGCGATGCGTGGGTTGTGACGCAGGAGTGGAAACGCATTGCTCGCCGTCACCCACGTCACCTCCGCGTCAAGCACGTGCAGCAAAGGCGTCGTGCGGACGACGTCCCCCAAGGCCCCGGTTTTGATCAGCAGGAGCTTGTTCATCGATGGTTCAGCAGGCGATCGAACAAGGCTTCGTGGTCCTGGACCATGCGCTCGAGGGTGTAGTACTCCTGCACCTTCTCCTTCCCGGCACGGCCCATCCGCGCAGCCAACCCACGATCCTGGAGGAGCCGCACGACCCGCTCCGCAAGACCCTCCCAGTCGCCCGGCGCGACCAGGAACCCGGTCCTGCCCTCCTCGATGAGCTCCGGCAGACTCCCGACCCGCGTGGCGACGACAGGTCTTCCGGCGGCCATGTATTCCAGGACCGCGTTGGAGAGCGTCTCCACCACCGCGTGCGAGCAGAGCGTGGCCACATCCAGCAGCATGACGAGCGCCGCCGCATCTTCTCGCGCTCCCAGAAAATGCACATGGTCGCGGATGCCCAGGGTGTCCGTCAGCTGCTCTAACCGCGGCCGCTCGGGTCCATCCCCCACGACCACGAAGTGCGTCGTGGGGACCTCTCGCAGCACACGAGCCGCCGCCCGCAGGAAGATCTCGTGCGCCTTCTCCGGCCGCAGCATCGCCACGATGCCCACGACGGGCTCCGAGTCCCTGAGGCCCAACGAGGCCCGAACCTCCCGGCCGTCTCCGTCTGACGTGAAACGCCCCAGATCCACGCCGTTTGGGATAATCTCGATCTGTTCCTCCAGAATGCCCTCCCGCTCGACCAGGTAGGCCTTGTGCGTCTCGCTCAAGGCCGTAATGCGGGTCATGGCCTGAAACGTCAGCCGGTTGATCCACATGCGCCGGTGGATCCGGTGGATCTTGCCGGTCGAGCGGATCGCGCTCAGCCGAACCGGTACCCGGGCCAGGAGCCCGCACCACGCGCCCCAGAACTGGGTGAGCGGCTGGTTGATGATGTAGAGCACATCGACCCGTTCCTGTCGGAGCAGCCGCAGCAACCGAACAGGCAGCCGCAGATCCCAGCGGTGCGCCGCCAGGTTGTGGTGCACCGGAATCCCAGCCCGCATCAGCCGTTCCCCCAGGATGCCCGGATCGTAGAAACAGCACAGGACCGGCCGAAAGCGTCGCGGATCCATCCGCTCAACAAGTTGGGTCACCATCATCTCGGTCCCGCCGATCCGCAGGCTCGTCTCAAGAAACATCACGGTGACTGGTCTCATGCCCGCTACGTCCCGATGACTTGCCGCGTCAATTTTCTCGCCAACGTCAAGCCCCCTGTCCAGAGAATTCTGGTATTCAGTCCGATCCAAGTCCAAAAGAGCTCGGGCGTCATCCAGTGAGTCACCCCGTCCAGTTCGAACGTCTCTGGCCAGGGGCCGAAGTATGGGAGGGCCGGAAAGGGCGGCCTTCTCCATCTCCTCAACTCTCCTAACTCGGCATCCCGCGAGGACCGGACAAAGTTGTGACAATGGAAGAAAAAGACATCCCTTGGAAGCCGCATCGAAAATTGATTCCACGAAACAGACGGATCGTGACGCAGGTAGGGCGTCTCCGTCCCTCCAGACGCACCCCGCCACCGAATCTGGCTTGTACGAAAGATGCGTCCCACCGGATGGGTCGGCGAGAGAAAGTTGAACGACTCCGCGAAGTGCCGCCGGTTCACCGCGATCCGATGGACCGTTGGCAGAACCAGCTCCATCTCCTCCGCAATCCGCCGGACTGCATGGGTGGGATAGATTTCATCGCCGTCAACTACCATGTACCACTCGGTCGTGGTCCGCTCGATCATTTCATTTCGAAACTCGCACAGTTCCTGAGGAGTGGAAAACTTCTTTTGGACAATCTCGATCTTCTCGCTGTTGATCGAGGCGACCTCGTGCAGGGTAGCATCCGTCGAGCCGGTATCGTAGACCAGCACCCGCTCGGCCAGCGGCAGCACCGAGCGAATCGCAGCCCTGATGAACCGCTCCTCGTTCTTGATGCGACAGTGGACGGTGATCCCCGTGCTGTGCGTGGACATCTCAGGCTCGCTCATCAATGGCTTTTGGCCGCACTATCCCGTTCAGGAGGCTCCACTCATCACGCCCGATGACTCGCAACAGGACCAGACACCCGACATATACCGCCACCGAGCCAAGAATCGCGTACACCAGTCCACTGTCACGGCTCAGCCACGTGAAGGCCATCATGCCCACGGTGGCCAGAACCGGTTTGATCGTCCCGTTCGAGAATCCGAGTGTCGGCAGGGCCCGTCGCAGGAGCAAGAGCTGCAGGAGGAAGGTCAGGATGGTGGTCAACAGCAAAGTGCCCGCGGCGCCGACCAAGCCAAAGTGTGGGATCGCCACCAGATTGAGCAGGGCGTTGAGGGCCAACACCCCCATGAGCGCCACGGCGGTTTGGCGCTCGAGATCCACCGAGACGACCGCCGCCCTCAGGGTACTGTTCACAAACCCGAACGGAATCAGCCAGATCAGAATACGCAGCGCTGGCGCGGCCGGTGCATAGGCCTGCCCGTAGAGCAACAGAATAAACCGATCGGCCAGGATGTAGGTTCCTCCGGCAATCGGCAGCGCGATCAACAGCAGATACTTCCAGCTGCGCGTCAGGGTTGCGAGGATATCGGTCCGCAACGTGCGCGATGGGCGCGACAGCTCCGGGACCATCACCTCGTAGAGACTCCTTGGAACAAATTGGAAGACCCGAATAATTTTCTGGGCCGCAACCAGCCATCCGGTCACCACATCACCGCGGATCATCGAGAGCATCACCACGCCGAGCTCCAGATGGTACGCCGAGAACACCCGGAACAGCACAAACGGAAATGAAGATTTCAGCATCCACGGGATAAACCGGAGGTTCACGCTCCAGCGAATTCGCTGCAGCCGACGGTCAATGAGCACCAGCGCCGTGATGAGTCCCACGGCCGTGACCGCGGCGCGGGAGCCGAGCAACTCCACCAGGCCGCCCCGCATCCCAATGACGGCCAGGGCCGCGATCAGCCATCCCACCCGGATGGCCAGCTGCACCAGCGCCACCGTCCACATCCGCTGGGCGGCCTGGAAGAAACCCAACGGGAACACCACGTTCGTCTCCACCACCATCAACAGCGCCGCCAGCATCACGATCAGCGTCTTGCTCGCCGCGAATCCCATGAATTGGGTCAAGATAAAAATGAGCGCGAAGGTGAACGCCGCGAGGAAGGCCTTGGCCACCAAGCCATTCGCCAGGTAGTGGCTGACCTGTTCCGGGTTCCGCGCCAGATCCCTGATACTCAGGGAGCCCATGCCGAAACCCGGGATCATGCTGAAGAGCGACGCAAAGGACAAGGCGAAGGCCATCAGTCCGAAGCCCTGCGGAGCCAGGTACCGCGCCAGGATGACGGCGACCAGCGCATCGATAAGCCGGATCCCGAGCTCCATCCCCATCAGGATGCCCGATTGCTTGACTAGCCGTCCCATTCGCCTAGGCATTGGACGGCTTCCTCCTGGCGACCAACAGGGCCGAATAGACCCAGAAGAAGTCATTCGTGCTCAAATGTCCGGTATGGACCGTATCGTGCACGAGGAGGCGGGCGAAGAGTGCCACCGTGATGCCCAGGAGGATCGCACGCACTAGGTCGTCGTCGGCCGCGGTGATCGCCTGCCAGGCCCGACGGGCGACGATCCATAAGAACCAGGTGAGCAACACCAGGCTCATGAGGCCCATTTCGGCGCCCAGGAGCAGGAAGAGATTGTGTGGCAGCTCCCCGCCGATCGACGACACGCCTTTGCGGGTCCCGCCGACCGGACGCGTGTCATACAGGTGCTTCACCGTCGTGTAGTTGTTCAGACCGACCCCCAGGATCGGGTGGTCGGCGATGATCGCCGACGCCGCATGGATCTTCGGCAGGCGCGAGGCGGCCGCCCCGCGGTCATCCCCGGTCCACCGCGCCATGATCAGCGGAGCGAAGGACGACCCAACGAGTCCCATCGCCAGAATCACGATGAGCGCAGGACCCGGCCCAATGCGCCTCCCGCGCCTGGCCGCCACCCACCCCAGCAACGCCACGCAGGCCACACCCGCGCTCAGCCAGGCGGAGCGTGACAACG
This sequence comes from Candidatus Omnitrophota bacterium, assembly GCA_016198915.1. Classification (GTDB taxonomy): domain Bacteria; phylum Omnitrophota; class Gorgyraeia; order Aquiviventales; family Aquiviventaceae; genus JACQHS01. Next base: position 8,892 of record JACQHS010000110.1, on the reverse strand, counting down.
TGAGCACCAGGGCCATGCCACCAAGGACAAACGCCCCAGCTGCCGCAAGCCGGACCGCCTTGCGCCCGCCAACCAGCGCCAGCGCGAGCGCGAGCGGCAGGACCGTGGCCAGGTACCCGCCCAGGAAATTTGGGTGGCCGAGGGTGCCGCCGACTCGAAAGAATTTGCTCCCCTCCATGGCAATTTCTTTCATCTCCGTCTTTTCGCCGAGGGCCGCCAAGCCAAGGTTGCTGCCGGCCGCAGACTGCGCGAAGGCCAGGAGGCTCTCCGCGACGAGCCCCGCGATCAGACAGCACACCGCAAGCCACAGGTCCTCGCGGGTCTTGACGTGGTTCGCCAGATAGAAGAACAGCAAAAAGGCCTTCACGAGTCCCACCAGCAAGAACACGCTCAAGAGCGGCTCTTCGGCGTTGATCATGGACAAGGCCCCCCATCCGATGAGGCCGAGCAGGACGCCGGCACCGGCCGGCCAGAGGCGCTCCAGCGAGCCCCGAGTTGCCAGCAGGCGCGTGATCCATGCCGCGTACAGACAGCAGAGGACCAAATCCATCGCTGAGATCCCCAGCATCGGGGTCCCTCGAGCGGCCTCAATTGGGTGCCAATAGACGTCCGGGTTGAATGGAATGATGAACAGCATGAGCACCAGGAGGAATCGCTCAAAGCGCCCCGAGGCCACGGCGAGCCAGAACACACTCAGGCCCGCGACCATCGCGATGATCCACTTGCCCTCCAGCGCACGCGTGGCCCAGAGCACGCTGCCGGCCATGGCCGTGGCGACGAGGCCGAGTGCCAAGATCCCAAGGATCCGTGAGCCTGTCCAGGGCAGCGTCAGCGCGCGCATCACAGCGGCGTCCAGCTCACCGCGACATGATCCACCTTGACCTTGCGACCGCTGCGGGCCAGCGGCTTGGTGGGGTCGGCGATGAAGTCAAACGTCAGCAGGGACTCCCCGGGCCGCACGTCCGTCTCAAAGTCATAGACGGACCACCGGCCCCCCATGGCGGTCGCAAAGACCTGACGGCCGTTCCATGACAAGACGGACGTCGGCGGCAGCCCTGCGGCGGTCTCGCCCCCCTGGGCCTTCAGGCGAAATCGGACCCGACCCGGAGGCACCACCAGCCGCTGGTGAATCGAGCCCGTGTCGAACAGAGCCCAGCCGGTCTGCGTCCGTTCGCCCTGCGGGTACGTCCCACCCTCCGGCTCCCAGACGACGCTCACCTCGCGCCCCGAACCCTTGCGGACGAACACCGGGGGCCGGTTCAGCGAGAGCAGCCGCTCGACCGCCTGCGCATAACGCGGCTCATCCTGATGCTTCCGAGCCGCCACGAGCTCAAGATGCCGCGCGAGCAGGTTCGAGGGGTCCAGTTTCAGACCCGTGGTGAGCGCCGCCTCGGCTGGCGCCTCCTCTCCGCGCGTGAGGTGATGCTGGGCCAATCCGGCATACCACTTGGCCCGGGGGATCCGCTCATGGACTGAGGCCATGCGCTGCCGGGCGGCCGGCAGATCTCCTTCGCTCAGGGCACAGAGGGCTAAGCCCGCTTGGGCGTCCAGCGGCGTTGGATGAAACGACGTGGCAATCGTGAAGGCGGTCCTTGCCACCGTCAGGCGTCCCAACAACCAGGCCGATTCGCCAACCTGGACAAAGTGGTCCGGGTCATCCAGCGAGGCAAACACTGAGGGGAAAAAGCCGTGCGGGTTGGCCAATCCCGCGGCACGTTGATACGCCTCAAAGGCCTCTGGGGCTTTTCCCCGGGAGAGGTGCAGGTCAGCCCAGTGCTTCCAGTAGAGGGGGTTTTTGGGATCGGCCTCGACCGCCCGGGCAAACGCACGATCCGCGGCGTCCGGCTCGCCCAGCGCCTTGAGTGTTTCGCCGAGTGCGTCGGCGCTGCGCCCATCACGCGGCACCAGGGCCAGGGCCTGCTGGAACGCCGCGGCCGCCTCCTTCAGGAGGGCGCGACGCTTGAGGCCCTGATGCGTCCAGGCCAGCTCGATGAGCTGCTCGCCCAGTTGCCGATGATAGGCCGCATGACCCGGCGCATGCCGGATCGCGCGCCGGAACGATGTGACCGCCTCCGCGAGGTTCCCGGCGTCGCGCTGCGTGGCGGCCTCAGCTGCCGAGAGGTCTGCCACGATGTGAGTGGCCAGCGTCGTGCCGAGCACCACGAGACCCGCCAGGATCACAGGGATCGCGAGGCGCCGCACCGCGGCCTGATCGGACAGGCGCCGCGGATCAAGTCTCTGGAGGGGCGAGGGATCCGTATAGTAGTGAATGCCGGTGAGCAGGCCCGCAACCGCCGCGAACGCGAAGGCGACCGCCGGGATGTGCCAGGGATAATCCACCACACTGTGAAGCGCGACGCTGCCCAGTCCGATCAGGCCGCCAAGGCCCACCGCCCGCTTCCAGCGCGTTCGGCTTCCGCGGATGAGCCGTCCGGCGCGCCGCAGGACGAGGAATGCGGCCCAGGCGCCGATCGCCAAGCCCACCAGTCCAAGCTCTGCCATCCCCTGCACGTACTCGTTGAAGGCGTACGGGGTCAACCGATACAGTCCGTCGGGCCGGTGACGGGGGAACTCAAAGACGAAGCTACCCAGCCCGTGGCCCTTCACCGGACGCTCCTGCGCGAGAGCGACGCTGCCTGCCCAGATCGCCTGGCGCGTCTGGACACTGGCATCGTTCGACGCATCCAGCAGGCTCGCTCCACGGCTGAGGATCGGGGCCTGACTCACGAGAAACCCGACCGCCGCCATGGCGACGGCAGCCGTCCCCACGGCACGCCAGTTCCACCGCAACTGATCGTGCCGTACCCACAGCCAGCCAAGGCCGATCGCGCTCGCCATCGTGAGGCTGAGCCACGCCCCGCGCGAGCGGCTCAGGATCAACCCGATCGCCATCGCGACACAGCAGACCGCCACCACAAACCGCCGGAACCCTTTGAGGGACCCCGCGAGCCACAGCGCACAGCCCAGCGGCAGCGTCAGTTCCAGGAAGGCGGCGAAGTGGTTATGATTGACGAAGGTGGCGGCGACGAACTCGGAGGGATCCCACCAGGCATGGCTCAGCACCCCGGCAAGTTGCAGCAGGCCCACGCCGGCGATCAAACCCCCGAGGGCGCAGAGATACCACGACAGCCAGAGGGCGAAGTCGGCAGCGGCGAGCGCGCGCGCGAGCCAGAAGACGCCGACGCAGCCAAGGAGGAGCAGGAAGGAAACGAGCGCGTCAGGTGGAGCGGAGGGGACGTGCAGGCTCACCCAGACCCAGCATACCCCTAGCAGGAGCGCTAAGTCGGTTCGGCTCCAGACGATCGGAACGGTCCGCCCCCAGAGCGTGCACAGGATTGCGGCCGTCACGAGCGTCAGAATGCCTGCGGTCACGGTGAGAGCGACCCACGCCTGCTGCCCTCCCCGCACCAGAGGTGCTAAGGCCAGCAGGCCGAGAAAGCCCCACGCGATGATCCATCCGAAGTCGTGTTGTCGCATACCACCGAATTGTCCGCTGCACCATCCACCCGTCCGCGACCACAGCGCTCACGACGGGTTGGAAGCCTTTGGTGTCGTCGACGCGCGACGTTCGCGCCCATTGGTCTGTTTCGGGGCGGCGTACCGATAGGCCGCGTAGCGGTAGTATTCCGGGGCGTCCACACGCGGCACATCATTGAGGATCACGCCGAGCACCTTGGCGCGGACATCCCGACAGGCCGTCGTCAGCCGATACAGCGCCCGGCGCGGGGTCGTGCCGCTCTTCGCCACGGCCACCACCGTCCCCGTCACGGCCGCCAGGACGACGGCATCCGTGACCGCCACGATCGGGGGGCTGTCCAGGAGCACCCGATCGAACGCCGCCGTCGCCTGCGCGAGGAATTCCCGCATGGGGGATGCGCCCAAGAGTTCCGCGGGATTCGGCGGGAAGGCGCCGCTCGCGACCACCGACAGCCCCGCGATGGTTGTCGGCTGGATCACCGATTCAAACGACGCCTGACCGGTCAGGAACTCGCTCAGGCCCGGCTTGCGCCGCAGCTGGAAGACGTCATGCAACCGACCCTTACGGAGATCCGCGTCCACCAGCAGGACCTTGAGGCCGCTCTGCGCGATGGCGATGCCCAGGTTCGACACGGTCGTCGTCTTCCCTTCCTCCTTCCCCGGACTCGTGACCGTGAAGGCGCGCGCGTCCCCATTGGCGACCGCATAGAGGAGGTTCGTTCTCAGCGCCCGGTAGGACTCCGCGGACTGGGAGTGCGGCTCCACCTCGACACATTGGGCGCGTTGTCGGGTCTTGCCCTTCACCGGGCTCTTGGACGCGCTGCGTAGCCCGTCGATCCGTGGCACATAGCCCAGCAGCACCAACCGTTCATCCTGCTCCAGGTCCTCCGGCATCTTGACGGAGCTGTCGAGCAGCTCCTGACCCACCGCCATCCCGAGCCCTCCGAGCAGCCCGAGGAGCACCCCGAGGAAAAGATTCAAGGTCTTCTTCGGCCTCACAGGTGTCGTGGGAACCTGGGCGAGGTCCTGCACCCGGATGTTGTTGGGCCGCAGGCTCCCCATGACCGAACGGACGCTGAACCGGTCCAGGATGGACGCCGATGTAGGCGGTGCCGACCCGTCCGCAGGAGAGCCGTTCCCGGCCTCGAGTCCCTGGTCGGCGTGCAGCTCTCGTTTCAACTCTTCCTCGATGGCCTGCCCAAGCTGCTGCATCTTTTGCCGGACGCGGATCATCGCCGGATGCTTGGCCTTGTACCGCTTGGACAGCTCCGCCTCCTGCGACTGAAGCTTCAGGTATTCGTTCTTCATGAGGGTCAGCGCCTCGGCGGCCACCGTCTTGGCCAGGTTCTGCTCCGCAAAGATCCGCCCAAATTCGTTGGCGATCCGCGCGGCGAGCTCAGGATCGTGGCCTTCCACGTGGATGTGCGCCAGCCGGGTCTGCTTCACCGGCTCCGCCTCGACTTGGCCCAAGAGGACCCCGACAGGATCGGCCGCTGCGCCGTACGGGGGTTGCCCCTCCAGCTTGAGGTTCCGAAACACCTGATTGGCGACCGCACGGCTGGTGATGACCGCCAACTGCGTTCGGTAGTAATCGGCATACGTATCGTAGTCTGCCCGCTGAAGCGAGGCATCCCGTGTCGAGGACACCGTCAGCACATCCGGCGTCTCCATACCGATCAGGACAGTCGCGGTCGCCTGATACACCGGGGCCTGGAGCCACGTGCCCGCCGCGACGACGAGCACCGTCAGGGTCAGGAAGGTGACGACCGTCCACGCTCTCCGGCGCGCGAGTCGCAGCCAGCTCCGCCCCTGCTGCCTCACGTCGTTCGTCAACTCGTCAGCCATCAGAAGAAACTCTCCGGGACGAAGACGATGTCGTTCGCGTACACCACGACATCCTTTGTCTTGTCCCCCCTCTTGATGATGTCGTCCACCCGCACCTGAATGGTCTGCTCCTTCCCCTCCCCGATCCGGATGATCTTGGTCTTGTTGACCGCCGCCTCCTCGCTGAATCCCCCGGCCAACGCAACGGCCTCCATGACCGTGGTCGGACGCTCGGTCGGAATCGGGTAGGAGCCGGGTTTATTCACCGAACCGGTGACGAACACGTGTTGCAGATGGTAGCTCTCAATGAACACATGCACCTGGGGATTCACCAGGAAGTCCTCGCCCAGCAGCCGGGTGAGCTTCTCCTGCACCTGCGTCACATCCAGGTGTGCGACGTCGATGTGGCCCAGCAGGGGGAAGGTAATCGTCCCGGCAGCCGTGACCCGAGCCAGGGTGGCGAGGTCCGGCTCCTCAAACACTGTGATGCGCAGGACATCCTCCGGCTGGATTGTGTACCCGTAAGTCGCCGGAGCGAGCGGAGGCGCCGGATCCGCCACGGCCTCCTCGGCGGGCGCATCCGGCTCCACCTGCGCCACGGGGGCTTCTGCCACGGGCGCCGGCTGAGCGACCAGCTGGGATACCTCAGGCGACGGCTGTGGCTCCGCGGCCGATTGCGAAGTGCCAGCGCTCGTTCCGCTCACGCTCATGAGGACAGCCGCTTCGTTCTCGATGGTCTTCCCTGGCTCCGACTCGGCCTCCGGCGTCCCCTCGGCCGCGGCCTTCGCTATCCGCAGGGACTTCTGAAACTCCACTTCGCGCTGCTGCGCCCTGCGCTTCTGCCAGGTCGCGTTTGCCTGCTGGATGCGATTGAAGATCTTGCGATTCGCGGGGTCCAACGCCTGCGCTGCGTAGAAATAGGCCAGCGCGCGGTCTTCGTCTCCCTGCTTCAGGATCTGGCGGCCCTCGCGCTCATACGCGTTGATGAGCTCGCGGCGCGCCTGCTCCTGCGCCGCTCGTTGCGCCTTTTCGAGTTTCGCTTGCAGCGATCTCACCGAGCGCGCATCGGGATCCAGCTTGAACGCGTCCTCGAGTAAGAAGGAGGCTGTCGCAAAGTCCCCCTCTCTGAGCATCCGTTGAGCGGCCTTCACGTAGTCCTCGACGTCCTCAGGCGGCAGCCCTGCAGGCTGCCCTGCTGCTTCCGGGGCGGGACCGACCGGCACGAACGTCGCAGCAGGCACAGCGCCGGACGGCTCGCTCAACTCCAACGCATCTACCTCCAACGCATCTACCCCGGACCCATAGGTCTCCCCAGTAATCACCACGAGCTCCGTCCGACCCCTGGAACATCCGCAGACTCCGACAATCAGGCCGCACATGACGGCCCATCGCATGGTGCTTCTGCTCACGCTCATGCCGGTACGCACTTTTGATCCCTCCCTTCGTTTCATCTTTATAATTGTTTTTCGAATTTCATGTCTACAAAGGACCTCCCGTCACTTCCTAAAAGCCCCCACAGCCGACTGGTGGTACCGAACGAGCTAGAACGCCAAGGTCACGTCAAAGGTGTACCGGTTGTTGTCGTAGTCAAACGTGCCGAAGTTGGAGTTGCGAGTGCGGAAGTTGTAGGCGATGCCGCTCGAGAGCCACTCCTTGAGCTCATAACGCAGATCGAGGCCCACCTGGAAGAAATCGTCCTCCCGCTCCTTCGTCACCCCGCCCTCGGTGGACGCCACATGGTAGTCATTGAGCTGCCACGAGAACCGGGGTGTTACGAGCCACTTCCGCGCGAAGCGCTTGCGGTAGCTCAGGGCGATCTTGTCCTGGCGGTAGTAGTGGTTCGTGGCGTACGTCGAGGTCCGAAGCGTCCGCAGGTACTCCAGCCGCGCCACATCGTCCGTCGTCGGGCTGTAGACCAGCTCCGCATCGGCCACGAACTCGTCCGCATCGCCCGGCGCCGTCGCCAGGTTATCGAAATCCCGGTTCTGGAACCCCACCTTGATCGTCGAGGTGACCTTCGAGGTCAGCTCGCCCCGCAACCCGGTCAGGATCTGCCAGTAGGTGTGGTCGCCTCGGGTGGTGTTGGCGTCGTACTCGATGAACCCGACGTCGGTCTCCACCAGCCACAGCGTCTTCGGGAAGATCTTGTAGCCCCCCAGGATTGCCAGGACGTGCTCGTCGTAGTCGTTGCTCTCAAAGGCGGCGGTATCGTGGTCGACGAGGTTATACGTCCAGCCACCCTCCAGGGCCCACATGGGCCGATCGTAGCGACCCAGGATCTCCAGTGTGTTGATGTTGATCTTGTCGCGGTCCGTGGTCTCGGTGAAGAGACGCCCTTCGTTGCGCTCGAACGTGTCCTTCGTGGTCACGCTGAAGTTGTTGGCCAGGTTGAGATCCAGCTGCCCATGGGCCAGATGGTTGAGCGAGTCTTCCGCGCTGTCCCCAGCGAAGCTCAGGATCTCGATGCCGTAGCCCGCTTCAAGCCGGTGATCACCTAACTTCACCTCACCGATGATCCCCGGTTTCTCCTGGAAGATCACCGTCGACTCCTCACCTGAACTTGCCAGCCGGATGTTGTCATCGAACTGAATGGCCGAGCGAAACGAAGGATGAAGTTTCAGGATGCCGACTCGGATCTCCTGTTCCGGCTTCAGCTCCGGCAACGTCCGCCGGACTCGCCGCGGGAAGTCTGGCAGCCCGATCTGCAGCTCCTGCTCTTCCGCCACCACCACCGGCGGGACCGTGCCGAGCCACACGAGGCATCCCAACAGTCCCAAGGCGCCCAGAGCACCTAACCTACCCCGCTTAATCATCGCCCCCCCCTTCTTGCTTGCCGGCCACATGGGCCTGCGGTTGCTTCACCTCACAGCGCGACCCCACGTCTCTCGTTCGCGGCCTCATCGGCTACTCCCTCCTCGCTCACCACTGAGCGACCTGGATCAGCTCACCGGCTCCCCGAGCGTATCCGCCGCCGGCGCATCGCCGACCGGCGGGGTCCCCGGGATGAACGTCGCCGCCCCGCCGCTCCAGACCGCCGTGTCCCCGTCCGCCAGCGTGATCGGGACGTTGTCCGGCCCCACGACGTCGAACGTCCCGGAGAGGCTCGTGACCCGCAGCACCCCGGTGCCCGGGTCGTACTCCACCAGGACTTCCTCGCCGCTTTCGAGCTCAAGGCGCAGCCGGCTGTCGCCCTCGCGGCTCAGCTCAAGGGTGCCCTCATCGCTCTTCACAGTCACCGACCCATCCGGGTTGATGGTGATGGTCAGCGTGGTCCCCACGACGTTGACCGTCGTGGTCGGCGTCTCAAACTGAAACACCGAGCCCTCCGACATCGGCATGACCTGCGCCGTAAGCGAGCCTGCCCAGATGCCGAAGATGGATTCGGATCGTCCGGTCACGTCCTCGGACAACGACTGAATGACAAACTCCGAGCCGGGCGAAAGCTCGATGGTACTCCCCTCATCGAGGGTCAGGGTCGCCCGACCATCGTCGCTGGTCCGGAGCTTGTCGCCGCTGGTCAGCTCGTGTTGCGCCATCGCCGGTTCCCAGAGGTCGCTGCCCGCCTGCTGCCACTCCACCTGGCCGCTCACG
>JACQHS010000115.1 GCA_016198915.1 Candidatus Omnitrophota bacterium | reverse complement strand
GCGCAATTACTCAGAGGGGTGACAAGGCGCAATCGTCATGCAGCACTTGACTGGGGAGGACGGGTCGGACAAGAAGCGTGGTGATGTCTCCTTCATACTGTCCCAAGCGCGGCGATATTGTGTGGCTGACCTTCACTCCTCAAGCCGGGCATGAACAGGCTGGCCACCGACCCGCCTTGATCCTGTCTCCGGAACTGTACAATAAGAAGGTGGGACTCGCACTGGTTTGCCCCATCACGACCCAAGTGAAAGGGTATCCCTTTGAGGTGTCAATTCCAGAAGGGTCAGAGGCGCGAGGGGTGATATTGGCTGACCAAGTGAAGAGTTTGGATTGGAAGGCGAGGCGAGCTCGTTTTTGCTGCACGGTGCCAGTGGCGACAATTGCTGAGGTGCTCAGAAAATTGGCGCCCCTCATCATAGAGCCAACGATATTCTGAACTGGAACCACCATGTTGGCTGCCATGTTGGCTGCAATGAAAGCTCATCAAGGCGAGTGATCGACAAGAGTCTGCAGAATTGATTCCAAAACTTGTAGCAGCTTGAGCGGAATATCATCGGGGCGTGGCTCAGCTTGGTAGAGCGTCTGGTTCGGGACCAGAAGGTCGAGAGTTCAAATCTCTCCGCCCCGATTCTCCCTACGTGCAACTGATGTCCTCCACCCAATGATGAAACGCATTCACGCGTTCTACTCCGGACGGGTGCAGGGGGTCGGCTTTCGCATTACCGCCGAGGAGACGGCGCGCAGCCTGGGCGTCGTGGGGTGGGTGAAGAATCTTCGCGATGGGCGGGTGGAGCTTGTCGCGGAAGCCGACGAGGCGACGTTGGAACGGTTTCTGGACGCGATCCGGACCGGCCCGATGAAGAACTTCATCACACAGGTTGAGATCTCCTGGAGCAGCGCGACCGACACGTTCGAAGAGTTTGAGATTCGGTACTATTAACGCGGTTCGCGCCATGCGCTACGCGGTGCTCTCAGACATTCATGCCAACCTCGAGGCGCTCACCGCGGTCATGGACGTCCTCGCCAACAGCCGGATTGACCGCTATCTGTGCCTCGGAGACGTCGTCGGCTACGGCGCGGATCCCTCGGCGTGCGTGGAGCGCCTGCAGCGCGCTGACGCGCTTATGGTCGGCGGCAACCATGATCTGGCCTGTATCGGAAAGCTTCAGCTGGGCTGGTTCAACGACGCCGCAAAAACGGCCCTTGTATGGACGCGCGACCAGCTCAGTTTCACGGACTTGGATGCGCTGCGCCGTTGGCCGCTGAAGACAGCCGATGGCCCGTTCACCCTCGTCCACGGCACCCTGCGGCATCCGGAACGATTTGAGTATCTGGTCGATGTGGCCCAGGCGGTGGAGACGATGCAGATCTGCCCAACGCTCATGTGCCTGCTCGGCCACACGCACCTGGCCTGCGTCATCGAGTATGACCGCGCCCAGCGGCGCCTGATGCGCATCCTGACAACCGCCGGCGAGCTGTCTGAAGTGGCGTTTCAGGACGAGCCAGAGGCCCGGCGCTACATCGTCAACCCGGGGAGCGTCGGCCAGCCGCGCGACGGCGATCCCCGCGCCGGATACGCGATCATCGATACGGACCTTACGCGCATCAGCGTCCGCCGCGTGCCGTATGACATTGAACGCGCTCAGCGCAAAATCCGCGACGCCGGTTTGCCGGCGTTCCTCGCGGATCGTCTGGCCGCGGGCCGGTAGCGCTCATGGGTACCTCACTGGCGAAACAGATCGAGCAGCTGCGCGAAACGATCCGCCGCCACGACTACTCCTATTACGTCCTCAGCCAGCCCGAGATCTCGGATGCGGAATACGACCGATTGATCCGGCAGCTCCAGTGGTTTGAGGCGAAAGCCCCATCGCTGATTACCCCGGATTCGCCGACGCAGCGGGTCGGCGGGATCCCGGACGAGGCGTTCGGCCCTGTCCGCCACGCGAGCCCCATGCTGTCGCTTGACAACGCGTTCAGCGACGAGGAGCTCCATGCGTGGCATGAGCGGGTCGTGAAAGGGCTGCAGGGCCGCGAGCCGACCTACACGGTGGAGCTGAAGATCGACGGCGTGAGCCTGGCGGTGACGTATGAACGGGGGAAGCTCGTCCAAGCTGCGACCCGCGGCGACGGCGCAACAGGAGAAGACGTGACGGCCAACGCGAAGACGATCCGCGCCATTCCGCTGCGGCTGAAGGGCAGCGCCCCCGCGCGGCTGGAAGTTCGCGGGGAGGTCTACATGCCGACGGACGCGTTTGCGCGGTATAACGCCCTGGCCAGCCGCGAGGGCAAGGAGACGTTCGCCAATCCGCGCAATGCGGCGGCCGGCAGCCTTCGACAAAAAGATCCACAGGTGACCGCGAGCCGCCCGCTGAGATTTTTCACGCACTCCTTCGGCCGTCTGTCCGGCCTGGCGTTTGGCACGCAATGGGAATTCCTGCAAGGGTGCAAAGCCCTGGGCCTGCCGGTGAACGAGCAGGCGCATCGGTGCACGTCCTTCGGGGAGGTCGAAGCGCTGTGCCGCCGCCTTGAGCGCTTGAGGGAGCAGCTGCCCTTTGAGGCCGACGGGGTCGTGATCAAGGTGAATGAGTTGGCGGACCAGGAGCGGCTGGGCCTCACCCACAAATCCCCCCGATGGGCGATCGCCTACAAATTCGCCGCCCAACAAGCGACCACCACCGTGCTCGGCGTCCTGCACTCGGTCGGACGAACCGGCGTCGTCACGCCGGTCGCGCGGCTTGAGCCCGTCCTCTGCGGCGGGGTGACGATTTCCAGCGCGACCCTCCACAATTATGAGGAGGTGGAGCGGTTGGGGGTGAAAGTCGGCGATCGCGTCGTCATCCAGCGGGCCGGCGACGTCATCCCCCAGGTCATCAAGGTCATCCAGAGTCAGCGGACCGGCAAGGAGCGTGCCATCACGCCGCCCTCACGCTGCCCGGTCTGCAGAGGCACCGTGACTAAGGAGAAAGAAGCCGAAGTGGCGTACCGATGCATCAATCCCTCGTGCCGGGCCCAGCTCGTGCG
>JACQHS010000114.1 GCA_016198915.1 Candidatus Omnitrophota bacterium | reverse complement strand
TCTATACCCTTGAGCTGCTCGCGGCCTTTGGCATCACTACGCCGGCGCCCGGTCCAGAAACGGCACGAACGGTTTGGGCGAAGGCGGAGTGATGGCAAAGGGCGCGAGCAGCTCGAGGGTATAGATCGCTTCGTGTTTGCTGCCTTCTTGCTTGCGATGCGGGATGCGGTGCGTGAGCAGCCAGCCGCATTTGCGGTCGTAGCCCACCCGGACCGGGATCCGCGCGAGCCACGGGATCCAATGCGAACGGTTGGTGGGATGGAGGACGAGTGCGGTATCAAAGTCAAACCGCCGCAGCTGCCGCGCGAACCGGATCGTCGCCTGGACACTGTGGTGTGTACCCTCTTTGTCATAGAGGATCACCTCGTTGAGAGCAGGGTTGCCTTCCACGACATCGTGGCAGGCCGGACGCACCATCATCGCAATGAACGCGTGCGGAAAACGGCTTCGCAGCGCCTGGAGCACCGGCGTGGAGAGGATCACGTCCCCGAGCCGATCAAGCCGGATGACCAGTATTCGTTTAGGAAGAATGGGGGAATGGTGGCTGTCGGGCATCTGTGAGCAGTTCTCGCGCGGCCGCATACACTTCCTCGGCGCTGACAAAGCGCATGCACTCGTGGTTAAACCGGCACAGGGCTTGCTCGCACGGCGAACAGAAGAGTTGACGCCGGATGGTGTGGTGCTGCGGCGATGTCGGCCCGTACTTGGCGGCATCCGTTGGACCGAAGATCGCGACCGTCGGCACGTTGAGGGCGGAGGCTAAATGCAGCGAGGCCGAGTCATTGGTGATGACAAGCTTCGCGCGCTGCATGAGCGCCCCGAGCTGGCGGATCGTCGTCAGCCCGACCGCGTTGTGGGCGGATTGGTGCATGGACGCCACGACCTCTTCGACAACGGCTTCTTCGTCCGGTTCCCCGCAGAAGATGACGGAGGCACCCGCCTCAGCGATGAGCCGGTCGGCGAGTGCGGCGAAGCCTTCCACGGTCCAGCGTTTGATGTGGCTGCGGGCCCCTGGGCAGATGATGACGAGCGGCCGCGCAGGATCCACGCGCCAGCGCCGCAGGAGTTGCTCAATATGCGCGGTGTCCTTGGGCGAAATCCAGAGCGAGGTACCGTTTGATGACGCACCCGGCGCCTGTGCGTGCAGCTTCCAGAGGTGGCGTTCGTGCATGTGGACCAGACGCCGCGGAGGCTGCCGCAGATACCGCCAGGCGGTAAGCGGCTTGAGCAGGAAAGGATAGAGCGTATGACGCAAATCCACCACGACCTGCGGCTGATAGCGCCACAAGGACAGCGCCAGCCGCAGGCGTCCTATCGGCGAGCTGAACGCATCCGCGTTCACCAGCGTCTGGATGCGCGGGTCGCCGGCAAAGAGCGCTTGCGCGCGCTCGCCGACGACGAGTGTCAGGTGCGCGTCTGGATGCTGTTCCCGAACCGCGGCCACCACATCCCCGGCAAGGATCGCGTCGCCGATGTTCGAGGGTCCGATGATGAGGACGCGCTGGCTCATCGTGTGAGTAGATTTCCCTGCCCCAAGAGCTGACAGGCCGCGTCAAACACCTCATCGACCGTAATGGCATCCATCCCAGGGTGCGGCGGATGATCCGGCTGATAACACGGCACGCGCGGACAGCAGTCCGGATGATGGAGGACGGCGATCCGCTGGGGCTCGCCCAGCGGCCCGGTCAGCGCTGGCGAGGTTGGGCCGTACAACGCCACAACCGGCCGGCGTAACGCGGCCGCCACGTGCAGAATCCCGGTATCGTTGGAGACCACCAGCTGGGCCTGTTCCAGCACCGCGGCCAGCTGACGCAGTGTCGTCTGGCCTGCGGAAACCATTGCCGGATAGCGCATGCGCTGTTTGACGCTTTCAGCCAGCGGCGCATCGGCCGGCCCGCCGGTAATCACCACCTGGACGCGCTGGGATTCGGCCAGGCGGTCACCGAGCGCGGCGAACCGCTCCGGCACCCACCGCTTATGGGGCCAGTTGGCGCCCGGGTGCAGAATGATGAGCGGCCGCCCATTGATGGCGCGCTGGGCGTTCAGCCACCGGCGCGCCGCTTGGCGCTCCTCGTCGCTCACCGTGTACTCGTATGGGCCGGGCAGCACCGACAGCCCGATAGCTTCCAATAACGGCAGATACGCGGAGGCTTTATGCCGCGCCGCGCCCGCGGCGGGCACTCGATGGGTCAGCAGCCACCCGCTCTTGGGATTAGCAAATCCAACCCGCGTGGGAATCCCAGCCGCGCACAACATCACTGACCGTGAGAGGCTCTTGCGCAGAATGAACGCAGCATCAAAACGGCGCTGGCGAAGGGTCTGAACCAGTTGCCATTTACCGGACAGCGATCGATGCGCGCCGCGCTCGTCATAGTCCATCAGCTCATTGAGGTGCGGGTTGTGCAGCAACACCTCGCGGCATTGGGGCCACCCCAGCGTCGCAATGAAGGCCGCCGGCAGTTGCTGCCTCAGTGCGCGGAGAAACGGCGTCGCAAACAGCGTCTCTCCATACCAGTTCGGCAGTGTAATCAGGATGCGGTTCATCGCGGCACGAGGGCGCGGTAAACGGCTTCAACTTGATCAATCATGCGTGAAAGCGAGTAGCGCTCTTTGACGATGGCGCGCGCTTGTCCGGCTTGGCGGCACGCGGCCTCGCCGTTGCGCAAGACCTGCGCCACCGCCTGTCCCAGCGCCGCAGGGTCGTCCGGCTCCACCAACGCGCCGATGCCGCTGTCGTCCAGCACCCACGGAGCTCCCCCGCCGCGGCGCACGGCGACGATCGGACGGCCGCTCGCCATGGCTTCCAGCAACGACAGCCCGAACCCCTCCTGCTCAGCCGGCAAAAACACGAACACCGACATGAGCGAGAGCGCCAGCTGTGTCTGGGGCAGTGTCCCGGCAAAGTGAACCCTGCCGTCCAGTCCGCTGACTTTGGCCAACCGCTCCAGGGCGGCACGTTCTTCCCCGTCCCCGATAATCAGTAGATGCGCCGCCGGCACGGCAATGCGCACGTGCGCGAAGCTGCGAATTAGATGATCCACGCCTTTCGAGGCCACCAGACGGGCCATCGTCCCCACCACCACAGCGGCCTCAGGCAGTCCAAGCTGCGTGCGCAGGCGCGCTTGGGCTGCCGGATCCACCGGTGATTCAAAGGGAGAGGTGTCGATGCCGTGCGGGATCAGATGCACGCGTACCGTCGGGACGTGAAAGTCTCGCAGGAGATGCTGCCGCACCGGCTCGCTGATGGCGATGGTGGCATCTCCGGTGCAGGGCCACAGGCGCCGGCCGAGGTTCGGCCTGAAAAACCCGTGCCACGTCGTGACATACGGGATGTGATGCCGCCGCGACAAACGATCTGCCACCACTTGACCCACGCGGGTATGGGCATGCAGGAGCTCCACCGGCTCCTCCTGCAGCCGTCGGGACAAGGTGCGGGTGGCGGCGAAGACCTGCGGGCTGAACTCGACACTCGTCGCAAGCGGCACGCGCCACGACACGCCCCCCAGCGCTTCCACCTGGCGCTCCAGCTGTCCACCCCCTGAGGCGACGATGATCCGGTGGCCGCGTTGCGCGAACGCCTTGGAGAGCGAGAGGACATAACTCGTTACGCCGCCAACATTCAGATGGGAGGTGATGTGCAAGATCTTCATCGAAAGCACCAAGCACCAAATCCCAATTTCCAAACAAATTCCAAGCACCAAATTCCAATAACCAAACTCGCGACACCCGGTTTGGTGCTTGGTGCCTGGTGCTTGGTGCTTGTTTGGTGCTTGGGATTTGGGATTTGGTTATTCGAAATCTCGGCATCTGCCAACAACGCAAGGATGGCGCGCAGCACTTCCTCCACGCCGATGCGCTTCATGCAGGCGTGCGTGACGGTCCGGCACGTCGTCGAGTAGCACGGGCTGCAGAACACATCCTTGTGAATCACCTGGCCGAGAAAGGCGGTCGGCAGGTGACGCGCCGGATCCGTCGGTCCGAACAGCGCGACCGCGGGCGTGCCGACGGCGGAAGCCAAATGCAGCGGCGAGGAATCGTGCGCCACGAAGACATCGCACCGCTTGATGAGGCAGGCGAGTTCCATGACGCTGGTCTGGCCGATGACGATGTGCGGTCTGGAAACCGTCATCCGCTGGATGGCTTCTCCCAGGGCGCGTTCCTCGGCCCCTCCGGTGATGACGACCCGCAGGTGGCGGCTCGCCAGCGCGTCGCACAGGCGCGCCCAGCGACCCAGATCCCACCGTTTGGTAGCCCAGCGGCCGCTGCCTCCCGGGTGGAGCCCCACGAGCGGCCTGGAGTCCCCGGCATCCGCAGGCACCAGCCGATCGGCGGCCTGCTCATCGAGCGCCGACGGCCACGCTTCCAGCGCCTCTCCGTCCGTCGACAACCCGGCCTGCCGCAGCAAGTGGTGCTGATGCGCGATCGGCCCGAGCACCACGCGCGGCAGACGCACCCCGCGGTTGAGCAGCCAGCCGAGCTTGCGCCGGAAGCCCACGCGCACGGGAATCCCCGCAGCCCACGCCATGAGGTGGGTTCGGCGGCTGTTCTGCAAATCAATGGACAGATCAAAGGCGCCGCGGTGCAGGCGTCGGATCCACCGCCATGCGCCCCATGGTCCCCGGTCCTTTCTCTTCCCGTCGTAGATGAACCACTCATCAAGATACGGGCATCGTGCCACCGCCTCGTAGGCCGAGCGCCCCACCGCCAGCGCCAGATACGCCCTCGGGAAGTGGCGCCGAATCGCCCGCAGGCTCGGTGTGGACAGGATGGCGTCCCCCAACGCGCTGAGCTTCCAGATGAGGATGCGCGGGCGCGTCACGCACTCGTCGTACACGGCGAGCGTGCGCTCGACCATCTGGTCCGCCGTCCACTTGGCCTCAACCTCCCGGCGGCCCGCGTCCACGCACCGCGCACGCAGCGCGTCGTCGGTGATGAGCCGCGTCAGCGCTCGTGCGAGCGCCTCCGGATCGCCGGCAGGCACCAGGAGCCCGCTAGCGCCGTCATCCACGAGCTCGGCCAGCGCGCCGATCCGCGAGGCCACCACCGGACGTCCGACGGCCTTGGCCTCGACGACGACGCGGCCGAACGATTCGGGATAGGTGGACGGGACGACGACCAAATCCACCGACGCAATGAGCGCTGGCATATCCTGGCGCAGGCCCAACCACTGGACCGCCTCCTCGAGCTGCAACGAATGGATCAGTGCCTCCAGCGTGCGGTGCTGCGGCGACTCCGCGTCGGCTCCCGCGATGCACAGCGTCACCGCAAGGCCCTTCCGGCGCATCGCGGCCAGCGCGCGCAGCGCGACGTCATGGCCTTTGATGCGGGAAAGCCTCCCGAAGAGCCCGATGCGCCACGATCCGTCATGCGCGGCGGGCGGCGGGTGAAACGCGAACTCCTCGGTGTCGACGCCGCGGACAATCACCCGAAGCCGCTGCTTGGGCAGGTGGAAGCGCTCGACCAGGTAGTCGCCCAGGGACGCCGACGGCGCGATGACGAGACGCCCCCAGGCCATGACGCGCGAGCCCGCGTGGGGCGCGTAGAATCCGTGGGCGGTGGTCACGAACGGCCGCTGCGCACGCCGCGCGGCCACGAAGCCGATCCATGCCGGGATGCGGGAGCGCGCGTGCACCACATCCACGTGATTGGCGCGGATGATCTGGGTCAGGGCAGGCACGCATGACCACATCGCGGCGAGCGATTTCTTGTGGACCGGCAATTGATAGTGTGTCGCCCCCAGCGCGGCCAGACGCTCAACGAGCGGTCCGCCGGCGGACACAACGCTGACACGGTGGCCTCGCGCAATGAGGCCCTTCGCCAAGTCGAGGACTCCGCGCTCCACGCCGCCGACCGTCAAATTGGGCAGAAGCTGCAAGACGTGCATCGAGTGTGTCTACGAGAGGAGACGAGCGATGGCACCGCGGACCACGGCGAGGTTATCCAGACGCTTGCCGCCGCGGCGCTCCTTGAGGCAGCGCTGAATCGCATGGCTCACCTCAGGGACTGGATGCACGCGCGCGTACCCCTCCTTCGCCAATCCAAGGAGAAACCGCTGATGCTTCGTCGGCGTCGAACGGCTGGTCGTGCGCAGGGGCGGCTCCACCACAACCACCGGCCGTCCGCTGGCGCAGGACTCGGAGACCATTGAAATGCTTTCGCCGGTGACGACCGCCACATCGGCCCACCCCAGCATCCCTTCCATGGTCCCATCGATAGGATCGCGCGTGGCGATCAGCAACAACCGGCAGCGGGGATGCCGGCTGAGCCGCTCGGACAAGAGCCGCTCCACCGCCGGCGATGTGCGCCGGGAGGTCGTCACCAGGCACCAACCGTCGGCCGCCTCGCAGGCCGCGGTCACCTGCGTGCAGAGGGCGTCAATGAAGGCGGCGTTCAGATCATAGTGCGCGGTCTGACCGCCGATAAAGACCGCGATGGCGGGTTGCTGATCACGCGCCGGGCGGTCCCGGCGGAAGTTCGGATGCTCGGGCAGACGGCGCTTCGCCGCGAGCAGATCTTCGTCGTGGAATCCGCTGAGAGCACCCGCCGTGTGAATGACGTTCGCAGAGCGCAGGCGGTCATGCGCGGGCGCAATGACGAGATCGAATCGGCGCAACGGCAACGGCGACGGGTTCATAATGACGACGGCCTTGGCCAGGTTCTGCGACGCCCACAGGATGTTGACTGGTGCCAGCGACGATCCGCAGGAAACGATGAGGTCGGCGTAGCGCGTCAGCAGCCCGCGTGCGCTCTCAGCGGTCAGCGTCCACGCAAGACACGTCGCGGCTCCGAGACGACCAGGCATCCACCAGCTCCACAGCAGGGCAAGACCCCGCGCCAGCGGATGCCGAAAGCGAATCTCCGCGACCGTGTGGGTCAACGCGGGATGGGCCTGGCGCATCGCTTCCACCACGGCCAGCGACTGTTTGAGGTGTCCGGTCTTGCCGTCGCTGAGCACGAGCACGCGACGGGCCGGCGTATGTTTCCACCGCTTGTGCATCCACAGCCATTGGTGCGGTTCTTCGGTAATGTGGCGGCAGAGCGCTTCGGCGAAGCGCTCAATGCCTTGGCGGACGGCCTCCGGCCGCGCAACACTGCGAGCAAGCTCCATCGGCGGCTCCATGACAATCCGGTGAAACGGCCCGCGCACCCGATGCGCGAAGACCGGCAGGATCAGCGCCTCGGTTTTGCACGCTAATTCAAACGGGCCGGTCGCAAAGAGCGCCGGCCGGCCGAAAAAGTCCACGAGGATGCCCTGACGGCTGGCCTGATCACCGACGATGCCCACCGGCTGACGGTGTTCGAGCGCCTGGATGAGCCGTCTCATCGCGCCGCCCTTGTGGACGATCCGGCAGCCCTTCGATTCACGATGGGCGATCAATAGCCGGTAGAGCCGCGGGAAGCGGCTCTGCGCCCGCGCGAGCGCGACAATGGGAAAACCCCTGAGCGCTGCGACGATCGAGGAGAGCTCCCAGTTGCCGTAATGGGCGGTGAGGAACATGACCGGCTTGCCAGACGCCAACGCCCGCTCAATATGAGAGAATCCGTCGATGACGACATACCGGTCGAGGTACGCGGCGTCGACCGCCGGCAAGCGCAAGAGCTCAACAACGCTGGCGCCAAACTGCCGGTAGGTGTCGCGGATGATCCGCCGCGTCTGATCAGGAGTCAGCTGCCCGTCAAACGCCGCCCGCAGATTGCCGATGCCGATGCGGGTCCGCTTGGGTCGCAGCCAAGAGGCCAACAGCCCGAACTGTTCGCCCAGCCAGACCGCGGCACTCGGCGGCAGCCGGCACAGCAGCCAGCCGATCGTTTTAACAAGCGTGCACGCCAGCCAATCGATCATCGAGCAATGATTCTCCAGTCAGGATGCGCAGACGAACGCCCACGACCCACAGCGGCACCTCAAGCTGATCGCGTCCCGCCACGGGCTTGAGCCGCAGCCAGTCTTTTTCCGTCGTCACAATGGCCGCCGGGCGCGTGCCGGGCGTGCGCTGGAGTGCCGCCCACTCCGCCGCCTGGTAGCGGTGGTGATCGGGAAACGCCCGATGCCAAGCGACCGTCGCGTGGAGCCGCTGGACCGTCGCCTCAAACCCGTCCGGATCCCCGATCGAGGAGACGAGCCCCACCCGCAGGCCCGCAAGCCGCGAGAGATCCAGCGGCTGTCCCGTCATCGCGTCCTGCAGGGCCGACGGCTCATGGACCGCGGTGAGGACGGCCGCATCGGGATTGAGCGACCTGAGCCGCTCGGCCAAGGCGCCCAGTGTCCCCAGCGCCTCGTCCGCCTTGGTAATGATAACGACGTGCGCGCGCGACAAGGCGCTCAGCGGCTCGCGCATGGGGCCGCGCGGCAACACGGGCCAGCCGCCGAAGGGCATGCGGGCGTGGATGAGCACAATGTCGCAGTCGCGCGCCAGCCGCCGGTGCTGAAATCCGTCATCGAGAATCACGGTCTCGACGCCAAACTGCGAGGCGGCCACCCGGCCAGTGCGGTCGCGCCGACGGCCGACGAGCACCGGCACGCCGTCGAGGTGTTCCGCCAGCAGCTGCGGCTCATCCGCCAGGCCGTCGCCAGCAGTGATCGGCTCGCCGTTGACCAGCAGGCGTCCTGAGTCCATCCGGAGCCAGTAGTCACGGCGCGTTCCCCCGTAGCCGCGCGAGAGCACGGCCACGCGCTTGCCCATCGCCAGCAGCTTGTTTGCCACGTACTCCACACACGTCGTCTTGCCGGTGCCGCCCACGGTGAGATTCCCCACGCTCACCACCCGGCAGGGCAGCCGCACCTGGGCGGCCCAGCCCCGGTCATAGGCGGCGTTGCGAAGCGCCACAGCGGCCTGATACGCGGCCGCACCGGTCGCAAGCGCGCTCAAGGCGAGGGCGTCCAAGAAGGAGCGTGGCTGGCGTTGCGTGGCAAGACGCCACCAGGCGTCGTGGAAGGACCTCCACATGTATAGTATTGTACGTCGTCGGAAAACCGAGGTCAAAGCGCAGGTACGAAAGCACCAAATTCCAAATCCCAAATTCCAAATAAGCACCAAGCTCCAAGCACCAAATTCCAAACGTCGTGTTTGGTGCTTGGAATTTGGAGCTTGGAATTTGTTTGGATATTGGGATTTGGTGCTTGGAACTTACCCCAGGAGGGGTCGGAGGGCTTCGAGCGTCCGCTGGGTCGTTCCGCGGGACTGCTCGACGACTTCCTGGGCGCGGCGGCCCATGGCTTCAGCGGCTGGGCGATCCCCCAGGAGTGCTTGGAGGGCGGCGGACAACTCGGAGACGGCTTCCAGTTGCCGGGCGGCTTGGTGCGCGAGCAATTGCTGGGCGATCTCATCGAAGTTATGCATCGAGGGGCCGAAGAGCACCGGCTTGCCCAAGCTGGCCGGCTCCAGCGGATTTTGCCCCCCATGGGGGATGAGGCTGCCGCCGATGAACACCGCATGGGCCAGCCCATAGTAGGTCGGCAACTGTCCAAAGGTATCCACGATCCCGATGTCCCACGCGCCGCCGGATGGCACCGCGGAGAGTCGGGACGCGGTGAACCCGGCGCTCTGCACCAGCGCCTCCACTTCGGCCAGCCGCTCCAAATGGCGCGGGGCGATGATGAATCGCAGATGCGGATGAAGGCTTCGCAGCGTCTGAAACGCCTGCAGGAGGAGACGCTCTTCTCCCCGGTGCGTGCTGCCGGCGACCAGGACGGACTGCCGGCCGTTGAGCCCAAGGCGGCGCGCCGTGGTGTGGAGCGTCTCCTCGGTCGGCCGGCTGCCCAGGCTGGCATCCCATTTCAAACTGCCGACGACCCGCACCTTGGCCGGCGAGGCGCCAAGCTGAAGGAGGCGGTCGGCATCGAGCTGACTTTGCATCAGGAACAGATCCACCTGGTCCAGCGTCTTGCGAAACCAGCGTTTCACCCAGCGATGCCGGCGGAAGGCACGCGGCGAGACGCGCCCATTGACGACCGCGATGACCGTCCCCCGGGCCTTCGCGAGCCGGATCATCATCGGCCACAGCTCCGACTCCATGAGGAGCAGCACGCGGGGACGAATCGCCTCGAGCGAGCGCGTGACACACGCGCGCAGATCCAGGGGGAAATAGATGACAGCGGAGGCCGCACGCTGTGTTGAGGCCAGCTGAAAGCCGCTAGGGGTCACCGTGGAAACGACCAGCGCCTCGCTGGGCCGGGTTGTCGATAACCCTTCAAGGAGCGGTCGGGCGGCGAGCACCTCGCCGACGCTCACCGCATGGACCCAGATCACGGACTGTCCCTCCAGCGATTGACGGACGGGGGCGGGATAGCGGCCTAAGCGCATCCGCCAGCCGCGGTGCGGCAGCCGCCTGCGCCAGAGCGCCTTGGGCAGATAGAGAAGGAAGGCAAGAACCAGTACACACTCGTATAACCACATCGTTCACTTCTTTAAGATTGAGGCCTCGGCGTACTTCAGAATATACGTCCGGTCTTCGGGCGTAATGTCCAGAAACCGCACGCCGGTTTCGTAGGTGTTCAGAGCATCCTGCTCGCCGGAGGTGATGAGCTCCCCGCTCCAGATGACTTCCCCGGTGAACCGGATCGGGGCCAGGCGGCTGGGGAAATATACCTCAATGCCTAAGACCGTGCCCGGTGCCAGCCGCCGCTTCGTGAAGAGGCTGATGCCCCCGCCCCCGATGTTCCGGCTGGTCGAGCTGAGCGGCTCTTGCGTGCCGAGCACCCAGCACTTGGCTTTCAACCGAGATTGGAGTCGAACAAATTTCCGCCGTTCTTCCATGGCCGTCCTATTTTACGCCCTTGGGTGCGCCTGGTCATAGATCTTCTTGAGCCGTTGCGGGGTGATATGGGTGTAGATCTGCGTCGTGGACAGGCTGGCGTGCCCCAGCAGCTCCTGGACGCTGCGCAAATCCGCGCCCCGCTCCAACAGATGCGTGGCGTAGCTGTGGCGCAGGCTGTGCGGGCTGATGTTCGCCGGCAAATGCCCTTGGGCGATGTAGCGTTGGAGCAGCCGGTCCACCTGGCGGACGGTCAGCCGCACCCCCTTCTGGCTGACGAACAGCGCGTACGGCACGCGCAGCTGCTTCGGCCGCTTCGCGAGGTAGCCGCGAATCGCCGACAGCGCCGTTTCGCCGATCGGGCAGAGCCGTTCCTTCTTGCCCTTCCCCCGCACGATGATCGTACCGGAGATCTCATCGAGGTCTTCGAGATTCAACCCGACCAGCTCACTCACACGGATGCCGGTGGAGTACAGCGTTTCCAGCAGCGCCCGGTCGCGCCAGCCGAGCCACTTCTCCATCGTCGGCGCCTCCAGCAGCCGCACGACTTGTGCTTCATCAAGGAAGGCGGGCAGCCGCTTTTCCAGCCGCGGCGTCGGAATCACCGCCGCCGGATTACTCGACAGGATCCCCTCCCGACAGAGGAACCGGTAGAAGCTTCGCAGACAGGAAAGTTTCCTGGCCGTGGTGCGCCGCGAGACCTGCACGGTGCCCAGGTGCGCGACGAAACGGCGGATCTCAAGCGGACTGACCTCACGCACGCGCTGGTGGCCGAGGAACGCAACGAATTGCCGCAGATCAAGCTGGTAGTTTTGGCAAGTGTGGGGCGAGGCGTTGCGTTCAACGCGCAGGTAGTGCAGGAACCGCTCAATCGGCTTCGGAGTCGTCGGTGGCCTCACCGGAGCTCTTCCCCTCCGTCGGCAGACGGCGCGTGGTGTAGCGGCACGTCGGGTAGTTGGAGCAGCCGTAGAAGTGGCGCCCGCGCGCCCGCCGCTCGACGAGCTCGCCACTGCACCCCGGCTGGGCGCACTTGACCCCGGTCGGCACCGGCCGCGCGTTCTTGCAGTGCGGATAGTCGGAGCAGCTGAGAAACTGCCCGAAGCGCCCCCATTTGATGACCATCGGCTTGCCGCATTTCTCGCAGGTGTAGTTTGTCGGGATGACTTCCCGCTTGACCTCGCGCATCTTCTCATGCGCGGTCACGACCCGCGCGGAGAAGGGCGTGTAGAAGTGCCGCACGACGCTCACCCACTCGAGGTCGCCTTCCTCGATGCGGTCCAGCTCCTCCTCCATCTCGGCGGTGAACTTCAGATCCATGACCTCCGGGAAGTGTTCGATCAGCATCTCGGTGACGATCCGTCCCAATTTCGTTGGCACGAAGCTGCCGCCGGTCCGCCGCACGTAGTCGCGCTCGACGATCGTCTGAATCGTCGGAGCGTACGTGCTCGGCCGGCCGATACCGTCTTCCTCCAAGGCTTTGACGAGCGAGGCGTCGGTATAGCGCCGCGGCGGCTTGGTGAAGTGCTGGCTCGGCGTACAGCCAAGGAGCGTCAGACGGTCCCCCGCCGCCAACGGCGGCAGGACCCCCTCAGGGAGCGCGTCGTCGTCCCGCTCCGGCTCCTTCGCTTCCTGGTAGACCTTGGTCCAGCCCGGAAACAGGTTCGTGCGGCCGTTCGCTTTCAGATGGAACTTGCCGGCATCAATCCGGACGCTGACCACTTGGTCCACCGCGTCACTCATCTGACTGGCGACGAACCGTTGCCAGACCAGCTGGTAGAGCGCGGCCTGCTCCTCGGTGAGAAACGGCTTGACGGACTCCGGGGTGTGCGCAACACCGGTTGGACGGATCGCCTCATGCGCCTCTTGCGCGGACTTCCGCGATTTATAGTGGCGCGGCTCTGCCGGCAGATAGGTCTTTCCAAACCGCTTCCCAATAAAACTTCGGAGCGCTCCCAACGCTTCAGGAGCAATCCGCACCGAATCGGTCCGCATGTAGCTGATGAGGCCGACGGGGTTGGGCTCGCCGATCTCCAGTCCCTCGTAGAGCTGTTGGGCGAGGCGCATCGTCCGCGCCGATGAAAAGCCCAGCTTGTTGAAGGCTTCCTGTTGGAGGGTGCTCGTCGTAAACGGCGGCTTGGGATACCGCTTCTGTTCCTTCTCCTGCACGTCGCCGACGGAAAATGTCTGCTTCTTGAGCTCTGCGGTGAGATGGTCCGCGTCGGCTTGGGTACGCACCTCGGCTTTCTTCTCGCCAATCTTCTCGAGCTGCGCCTTGAAGGAGGGATCTCCTTTGCCCCTCTGCAGTTCCGCTTCAATCGTCCAGTATTCTTGCGGGACGAACGCTTCGATTTCCTTCTCTCGGTCCACGATCAGGCGCAGTGCCACCGACTGCACGCGCCCCGCCGACAACCCTCGGCCGATCTTCCTCCACAAGAGGGGCGAGAGCGAATAGCCGACGAGCCGATCGAGAATGCGGCGCGCCTGCTGGGCGTTGACCAAGTTGAGGTTGATGATTCGGGGGTGCTTGATGGCGGTCTTGATGGCTTCGGGGGTGATCTCGTGGAAGGCGATGCGGAAGATCTGCCGGCCGTTGCGGATCGCACCAGCACCCTTCGAGCGTTTGGATGGCGCAGAGGCAGGTTTCTTGGCACTTGCTTCCTTGGCGTCGGCCTTTTTCGCCTGGGCCTCCTCGTCATCCTGAAGGAGTCTTGCCAAGTGCCAGCTAATCGCTTCTCCCTCACGATCCGGATCGGGCGCCAGATAGATGGCGGCGCGGCCGCGCGCCTCCTCTTGCAGCTGCTTGGCGATCTTGCGGCGCTTCTGGATGACGATGTAGTGCGGTTCGAAGTCGTGCTCGACGTCAACGCCCAGCTTGCTGGCCGGCAGATCGCGCAGGTGCCCCATCGAAGAGGTCACGTCGAACTCCGACCCCAAGATTTTGGTGATCGTTTTCGCTTTGGTCGGGGATTCGACAATCACAAGGTTTTTCGCCATCAGCCACTATTCCCCGGGACATTTCTATTTTCGCTTCGGGCATCACGATCGCGAAAATAGAAACGTCCCGCACGAGCTATTGCCCCACCTCCGACGAAATGGACGATTTCCACTTGGTCGCCGTCCTTCAGGACGGTGCTCGCGTGCTCCACGCGTTTGAGAATCGTGAGATTGAGCTCCACCACCACGCGCTCCGGCACGATCTTCAGCGTCTCGAGCAATTGGGTCACGGTCGTGCTCCCCGACACGGTGTGCTTGACGCCATTGACCGTCAGCTCAGTCATGGGTTCCGAATGAACCGCTTCCCCGGCAACTGCCGGATGATCTGCCGAAGTTCCAATTGGACAAGGAGCGAGGACACCGCGGACATCTCCATCCCGCTGTCCTGGGCGATCGCATCGATATAGCGCGGTTCATGTTGACGCACACACGCAAAGACCCGCTCCTCCTCTTCTGCGAGTGACCGCCTCTGAGGAGCCGAGACGCTCGTCGCCGTCTGAGGCACCGGCTGCGGAGCCAACCGAAGCTCCTCCAGAATATCTTCCACCGATGTCACGAGCCTCGCCCCGTCCTTCAACAGCTGATGCGTTCCCTGCGAGGTCGGGGTGGTGATCGGCCCGGGAACCGCAAACACTTCCCGGCCCTGCTCCAATGCGCAGCCTACGGTGATCAAGGCGCCGCTGCGCGCCGCCGCTTCGACCACGACCACGCCCAACGAGAGCCCGCTGATGATCCGGTTGCGACGTGGGAAATTGGAGCCGACCGGCGGCGTTTCCATCGGATACTCCGAAATGACGGCCCCGCGCTCAGCGATCTGTGCCGCAAGCTCCGCGTGCTCCGGCGGGTAGAGGTTCGCCAGGCCGCTGCCTAGCACGGCGACCGTCCGTCCGCCGGCCTTCAGCGCCCCGCGGTGAGCGGCGCTGTCAATGCCTCGAGCTAATCCGGAGATGATCGTGATACCGCGCAGGGCTAACTCGTAGGCCAACCGCTCAGCTGCCTGCATCCCATAGAGCGACGCATGGCGCGAGCCTACGATCGCCACCGCAAGCTCCTCCGCCGGCAGAGTTCCTCTAATATAGAGCACCAGCGGAGGATCGTGAATCTCGCGCAGCAGCTTCGGGTAGGCGGGCTGCTCCCGCGTCACAAGGCAAACGCCAGCCTGCCGAGCCAGTGAGAGTTCGTGTTCTGTCAGCATCTCTTATGAGGCAGTAGCATACCACAGTAACGATCGGAGAAACAAATGTCGAACTATTTGCGGGTGAGGCGGGTCACGGTGAGGACGCGGGCGCGGTCGTTGAACGAGACGGCGAACCGGGTAAAGAACCCTGCGCGGCCCAGCAGATTAAACCCCACGCGCAGCGAGTCGGAGAACCCGGCGGGTGCTGCGAACTCCACCCCGGCAAATCGCACCCGGATGTGCTGGAGGTAGATCGGAATGACGCTGCCGTTGCCCAGTGCGATGTAGCGCCGCTTCGCCTTGTTGAGCTTAATCCCCAGCAGCTGGGCCACATCCACGTGGAACACGCTCCACGACGCGCCCGAATCCACGTAGGCCTGGAGATACACCCACCGGTTGCCGGTCCAGGCCTGGAGGTAGACGATCGGCGCGTAGTGGCCCTGGCCGTCTTTGAGATACGGAAACTCGAATCGCCGCAGCCCTGAAGATGACTGCGGCATCAATGATGAGAAGGACGAACGATTCCTGCCATCGCAACCTCAGAGGGCAGTCAGCGACTCTTCGGGCAATGGGATGTAGTAGATGCCGGCGTCCTGCTTTTGGACCAGCTGCGACGGGGCGTGCTGGTAGGCTTCTAACTGGGTATCGCCGGAGGCGACGATACGATTCTCGACCACCACAATGTACTTGCCGCCGTAGCGGTGGGACAGTTCCGGCGCGTGCGCCAGGAGATACTGCCAGCTCTTGCACACGTGAGGAGAGAGCTGCTGCCAAAGCCGCTCGACGATCTCATCGATGGAGAGGTGGCTGGTGTCAATGGTCAGGTCGGCCTGGGCGTAGGCCGGGGCGCGCTGCTCCAAGAGGGTTTGGATCCTTGTCAGCGGCTTCGCGGCACCCAAGAGCATCGGCAGCAATTTCAACTTGTGGCTCACGCGCTTGAGGATGACGGAGGGCTTCGCAGTCAGACACACGACAGTGCCGCTGGCCCGCAGGAGGCTGCGGTTCTTCGGATTGACGAAGGCACCCCCGCCGGTTGAAACTACCTGATGCCGCCCGTGCGCGATGCGGGTGATGTGGCGCCGCTCAAGCCGCCGGAACACCGCCTCCCCGCGCTCTGAGAAGAGCTTCGCGATCGGCATCTTGGCGCTGACCTCAACGAGCGTGTCGACATCGACGAATTTCCAGCCCAGCCGCTTCGCCAGCCGCTTGCCCACCGCGGTCTTGCCGGTCCCCATGAACCCGATCAAGACAATATTCATCGTTAAAACGCTTTCACCTGGCGCCGGTACCCCTCGAGATTGCGCTGGAGTTCCTTGAGGCTGTCGCCGCCGAATTTCTCCAATACCGCCCGGGACAGCTCGAAGGCGATCATCGCTTCTCCGATCACCCCGGCCGCCGGCACCGTGGTGACATCGGAGCGCTCGACCGTCGCCACGACTGCGCGCTTCGTGTTAATCTCAACTGAACGCAGCGGTTTTCGCAGCGTCGAGAGCGGCTTGAGGAATCCGCGTACGATAACCGGTTGGCCGGTGGTCATCCCGCCTTCAAACCCTCCGGCGCGATTCGATGACCGGGAGAACCCCGTGGCTTTCGCGTAGAAAATCTCATCCTGCACCTTGGAGCCTTGCAGGTCGGCGGCCGCAACGCCGTCGCCGACTTCCACCGCTTTCACCGCATGGATCGAGAGGATCGCATGTCCCAGGATCGCATCGAGTCGGCGATCGTAGTGAACATAACTGCCCAGTCCTGGCGGCACTCCCTCGGCGATCACCTCGAAGATGCCGCCCAGGGTATCGCCGGCCTTCACGCAGCGGTCGATCTCGCGGATCATCTTCTTGGTGGCTTGCGCATCCAGGCAGCGCAGCGGCGTGCCATCAGCTTTCTTGCGGGCCATCGCAACGGTCGCCGCAACCGGCTTCGCTCGAATCGAACCCAGCGCGATGACGTGGCTGGCCAACTCCACTCCAAGTAGTGAGAGGAGTTGCTTGCACAACGCGCCCACCGCCACACGGGCGGCGGTCTCGCGGGCACTGGCGCGCTCCAGGACGTTGCGGATATCGCGATGGTCATACTTGATCGCCCCGGCCAGATCCGCGTGCCCGGGCCGCGGCTGGGTGACGACGGGCAACCGGTCGATGGAGGCGTCCTTGTTTTTGATCGACAGCGTGATCGGGCTGCCCAGCGTTCTTCCCCGGCGCACGCCTGAGAGCAGCTCGACGGTGTCGGTTTCGAGCTGCATCCGCGGCCCGCGGCCGTAGCCGAGTTGCCGTCGACGCATCTCGTGCGCGAGACTGGAGGCATCAATGGGGACGCCGGCCAGCATTCCCTCCAAGATGGCCGTGAGGCTTGGCCCGTGCGATTCTCCAGCCGTCAGAAATCTCAACATCACGCTACCATGGTTTATAGTACATCCAAATCAACCGGATCGTTTCCTCCATGCCCGTGACTTGCAGGAGGGTGTTCCCGGCGAATAACGAGACCGCCAACCCGATCGACAGGAACGGACCGTACGGAATAATGTGCGACCGCTTCAACAACAAGACCGCCAGCCCAGGAATTAGCGCAAAGATCGGCGCGATGAAAAACGTCAGGAGCACCAGCTTCCAGCCAAGGACCGATCCCGCCATCGCGAGCAGCTTGATGTCGCCTCCCCCCATACTCTCTTTCCGGAAGATGAAATCCCCGAGCAGCCCGGTGACATACAGCACTCCGCCGCCGACCAGCGCGCCGATCAGCGATCGCCCCGCCGCCAGCCCCCGAGACGCGGTGTCCTGCAGCGACGGGATGGCGGCGCACAGCGCAACACCGACGACCAACCCTCCCAGGCTGATTTCATCCGGGATGATCTGGAATTCCAAATCGACGAAGCTGACGACGATGAGCGCGCACACGAAGGCAAAGTACACCGCCGCCGCCGCGGTCACTCCGAAGCGGGCGGCCACCGCGACGGCCGAAGCCGCAGTCACCAGCTCCACGACGGGGTAGCGCCAGTGGATCGTCCGCCGGCAGTACCGGCAGCGCGCCCCCAGGAGCAAGAAACTTAGCACCGGAATGTTGTCAAACCACGCGATCGGATGGCGGCAAGCCGGACAGTGCGATGCTGGAAACACGATCGACTGCTCGCGGGGCAACCGATGAATGCACACGTTGAGGAAGCTGCCCACCATTGAGCCGATGACAAAGACCAGCACCCATGCCGGTAGCGGCAAGTTCATGGACGTGTTGCTTGTCGCATGTCGCTTGTCGCTGCTCTTTCGAGAGCGTGTCGCATGACGGCAATCGGCGGCTGGCGCTGCAGCCACAACCGCAGCGATGCGGCTCCCTGGTATAGTAGCATCGACAGCCCGTTGGCCGCAACACATCCTCGTCGTCGGGCGGCTCGCACCAGGGGGGTCTGGCGGTGATAGACGAGGTCGTACACCAGCATCCCGCGGCGAAGCTGCCGGGCGTCAACAGGCAGCCCGTCGGAGGCCCGCATCCCTACCGTAGTCGCGTTGATCAGCAGCTCGGCATCGTCCAAGGCGACCTCAGACAGCGGCACGGCTTGGATGCAGGCGTGGGGATGGGTTCGCTTCAGCCACCGCACGAGTGTCTGGGCGCGTCGAGGGTGCCGGTTGGCGATGGTCAGACAGCTTCCCCGGATGCGCGATAGCTCCCAGGCCGACGCCCGCGCAGCCCCTCCCGCCCCTAAGATCACCGCACAGGTCGGACGCGGCCGCCAGCCGAGTTCTTGCAGCGCCATCCTCAGCCCAAGGCCGTCGGTATTGTAGCCGATCAGCCGACGGCCGCGGATGACAATGGTGTTCACAGCACCAATCGCGCGCGCGTTAGAATCGACGCGATCCAACAGCGGCAGCACCGCTTCTTTTAACGGGACTGTGACGTTCAACCCCTCGACCCCTGCCAGCGTCAGGCCACGGAGCATCGGCGCGAGGAAGCGCGGAGCGACTTCGAACGGCTCGTAGAGCGCATCGAGGCCAAGCGCCCGGAATGCGGCGGTGTGCATCGCCGGCGAGAGACTGTGGCCGATCGGATAGCCGATCACGCCAAAGATGCGCGTCATCTTCGAATTGTCGATTGACGATTGTCGATTGACGATTGAAAACACGTAATCGAAAATCGAAAATCGAAAATCGAAAATTCCCTCAGGTATATAGCGCGAGGGTGGCTCACGGGTGGAGAGCCCGGCGGCGGCCCAGCGAGGACTGGCGGGTTGAGAGCGAAACGAGTTTGTTAATCGCGTTGATGTAGGCTTTGGCCGACGCCTCGATGATGTCGGTCGAGGTCCCGCGGCCGCTCACTTCGAAGCCTTTGTGGCGCAGTTTCACTGAGACCTCCCCGAGCGCATCCCGCCCCTTCGTGACGGAATGGAGGGCGTAATCCAGCAGTTCCGGCGACAGCCCGGTCATCCGGTTCACCGTCTTGTAACAGGCATCCACCGGCCCGTCGCCGCAGGCCGCATCCTGAAACTCCTTTCCTTCCTTGGCGAGCCGGATGGTCGCCGTCGGCACGGTGTCGCTGCCGGAGGTCGTGTGCACGTAGGTCAGCTTGAAGGTCTCCTGCTCAGCGGGCAGGGTGTCTTCGACAATGGCGATAAGGTCCTCGTCGAAGACCTCTTTCTTCTTATCCGCGAGCAGCTTGAACTGTTCGAAAGCCCGGTTGAGCTCGTCCTTGCCGAGCCGAAAGCCCAGCGCGCTTAAGCGCTTGACGAACGCGTGGCGTCCGGAGAGCTTGCCCAGCACCAGCTTGCTGCCTCCGAGGCCCACGTCCTCGGGCCGCATGATCTCGTAGGTCTTCGCATGTTTCAGAATGCCGTCTTGGTGGATGCCGGATTCATGGCGAAAGGCGTTCTCCCCCACGATGGCCTTGTTGGGCTGCACCACCAAGCCGGTCAGCGTGCTCACGAGACGCGACGTCTTATGGATTTGCGTCGTGTCGATGCCGGTGGTCGCATGGAAGAAATCCTTGCGGATCTTCAGCGACATGACGATTTCCTCCAGCGAGGCATTGCCGGCCCGCTCGCCAATGCCGTTGATGGTGCACTCCACCTGCCCGGCCCCGCTTTTGATCGCCGCCAGCGAGTTGGGCACGGACAGACCGAGGTCGTTGTGGCAATGGACGCTGATGACCGCCCGATCGATGTTCGGGACATGCTCGGTGATGCCTTTGATGAGTGCGCCGAATTGGTCGGGGATCGCAAAGCCCACGGTATCCGGGATGTTCACCGTGGTCGCCCCGGCCTTGATAACGGCTTCCAAGACTTCATGCAGGAACTCCGGCTCGGTCCGTGAGGCATCCTCGGGTGAAAATTCAATATTGCGGCAGTAGCGCTTGGCGTATTTCACCGCCCACACCGACTGGCGCAGGATCTCCTCGCGCGCCTTGCGCAGCTTGTACTTGCGGTGAATCGGCGAGGTCGCCAAAAAGACGTGGAGGCGCTTCTTTTTCGCCGGGGCTAATGCTGCTGCAGCCGCATCAATATCCTTGGGCAGCGAGCGGGCCAGGGCTGCGATCGTTGGGCCCTTGATCGTCTGGGCGATCATTTTGACTGCCTGCGCGTCGCCGGGTGAGGCGATGGGAAAGCCGCCCTCGATGACGTCCACCCCCAGGCGGGTGAGCTGCTTGGCGATCTCCAGCTTCTCCGGCGGCGTCAGTGATGCGCCGGGTGCCTGTTCCCCGTCTCTCAAGGTAGTATCAAAAATGATGATGCGACGTGACATTTCTACACCTTTTGCCTAGCGCATTTTAGATTTTGGATTTTTGATTTTGGATTGACCGGTAATCCAAAATCGAAAATCTAAAATCCAAAATACGTCTTGTTGTCTCACTCCTCGACTCCGCCTTCTTCAATATACGGTTCAATCAAATCCAACAGCCGGTCCAGCGTGTCCATCAACTCATGCGAGCCGGAGTCGAGCAGCTCATGCCGCACCGCCGCGAGGTCCACGCGCTTCGTGATGATCGCATCCGACAGCGCGTTGGCGAGGCTGCCGCGCGCATTCGGGTCCGCCTCATGAAACTCTCTCAGCGCCGCGATGAAGACTCTTGGATCATGCACCTGCCCTTCAAACATGATCTCACGCCCGACTCCTCGCCGCCCCGACCCGTCTCGTTGTAATTCGAAAGTGCCGCTTTGCTTCAATCACTGAGTAGGCTCGCTTAGAGCGCTTCCTCCTCTGCTTAACCAGGATATCCAAAATAGCATCTTCAGTCATCTTCAGGTCACGACGACGTGCCATGTCTCTTTGGTCTCACCTTAATTCGACGGCGTATTTCACAGCTTGAGAGCCCTCCCTCAGACTGTTGCCGTGCTCTTGAGCGTCCAACGAACACCAGGAACCGAGGGTTAATGCTCAGCTTAGCGGTCTCTAAATCCGCCTTCTTATGCATTGCGATCCTACACTGGTGGTTGCTTCTGAAACTGCGCCTTGACCGACGGCCGCAAGAAAGGCGAGATTACCGTCACGCTCCCTTCTCCAGTCGCGCCTCCATGCGCTTCAGCCATTGCTCCATGAGGGCGGCATAACGAGGCAGGTTACCGTAAATCCGCTGGGCGATTTGCTCATTGTACGTATGCACCGTCAAATTCCTGTCGTCAACCATCTCAAGTGCCTGGGTTGCTTGGTCATCATCCAACAAGCCCGCTTCCCGGCAGAGGCGGGTGGCAGCCTTGGGAGACCCGGCACTGAGTCCTTCCACGACTTCGAGATGACGCTGCGCCGCTCTCCAGACGGCCTCAACCGTATATTCAAAGCGCTGGATGGCGGCATCGCGCTCGACCAAGCTGACCGAGGACTTCTGGAGGATTTCCTGAAGCGAACTGAGCGCTTCATGCGCCACCAGGAGGCGCTGCCTCAATCGTTCCATGGAATCCCTTGACGGACGACGGCCTCCCGGAACGTCGGATCCGCCGTGCTCAAATCCACGACCTCCACCCGATAGGGCACGTGGCTTTCCTCAAACCGCTCGCGCAAGGTCGCCAATACCCCTGGCGGAAGCGGCGCCGTCGGCTCAATCCCGACATCGATGTCAGAGTACCTGGAGGGGGTGCCTTTCGCCCACGAGCCGAACAGGTAGACCTTGACCGGGTAGCGACCCAGGACCGTGCGCGTCATCCGGCGGACTTCCTGCAGGGTTTGCTCACGCCGTTTGAGCGCGGAGTCCGTTGTCTTCCTGGCCATCAACGTCGCCTCATTTCTGAAACTGCGCCTTGACCCCCGGCCGCAGGAAGTACCAAATCATGAAACCGTTCCAAACCAGAGTAGTAAGACCGAGGGTCACAGGGGATTCCCCAAAGAGCGTTGGGTAAATCACCCAGACCATGATCGGCGTTAAGAGCACTGACATTCCAGCAGCGACTAGGATCAACAGGCGCGCCCAGTTCTGAAGGCTGAGTACACCCACACCGCTAATCAAACCCAGTACTCCCACCAAATTCTTGAACAGCACAATCGCGTCGCTAGTAGTCATGCTTCTGCTGCTACTCATATGCCAAGCAATTCCGCCGAAAAAAGCTACCAAAGACGGACAACCAAAGTAGATAGACACGCCTCCAAAGAGCTTAATCCCGAAGGAAGATTTCTTCACGCCCGGCTCCTCGCCCCGGCCCGCCGCACTGTCTTTGTTTTTCCTTGTCGCTTGTTGCTTGTCGCTTGTTGCTGATTTGATATCCACGGCATCATCGCGCGTAGCTGGCGACCGACCTGCTCGATCTGGTGGCGGTCATCCTGCTGCATCAATCGCGTGAAGTTCGGGCGGCCAGCCTCGTGCTCGGCAATCCACGCCTTCGCGAACTCGCCCGACTGGATCTCGCGCAGCAGCTGGCGCATGTTCTCTTTGACGCGCGCATCGATCACGCGCGGTCCGCAGTGGATGTCGCCCCATTTGGCCGTGTCGGAGACGCGCTTGCGCATCCCCTGGATTCCGCCGGCCCAGATCATATCGGTGATGAGCTTCAGCTCATGCAGCACCTCGAAATAGGCCAGCTCCGGCTGGTAGCCAGCTTCCACCAGGGTTTCAAATCCGGCCTTGATGAGCGCAGACACACCCCCGCACAGCACCGCCTGCTCGCCGAAGTTGTCCGTCTCGGTCTCTTCCTTAAAGGTCGTCTCCAGCACCCCCGCGCGCGTGGAGCCGATTCCCCTGGCCCACGCCAACGCCGTTTGTTTGGCCTTCCCAGTAGCCTCCTGATGGACCGCGAGCAAGGCCGGCACACCCTTGCCCTCGAGAAATTGGGAGCGTAAGAGGCTGCCAGGGCCTTTGGGGGCCACCATCACCACGTCCACGCTCTTGGGCGGCTTGATGAGGCCGTAGAGGATGGAAAACCCGTGGGAGAACCCGAGCGTTTTGCCGGGCCGCACGTGCGGCGCGATTGACTCCCGATAGATCTGCGCCTGGGCCGTGTCCTGCGTCAGGACAATAATGACATCTCCCTGCTTCGCGGCGTCAGCGGCGGTCAGCGGCTTGAACCCGTCCTTCCTGGCTTGATCAAAGTTTGGCCCGCCGGGCCGCTGGCCCACGACAACCTTCACCCCGCTGTCGCGCAGATTCAATCCCTGGCCGCGCCCCTGGATCCCGTAGCCGATGATCGCGACCGTCCTTCCTTTCAGCGCGCGTATATCGGCATCTTTATCGTAATAGATCCTCGCCATCTCTCTACCTTTCAGACGCAATGCGGAATTCGGAATGTGGAATGCGGAATGGCTTTCATTCCGAACTCCGAATTCCGAACTCCGAACTTCCAAAATAAGCCTTTGTAGACGGCCGCTGCAAATACCGAATGCCGAGCAGATACATGCCGGAAAAGAGCGCCGCGATCAATCCTCCAATAGGACGCTGGGTAGCCACCATCAAACCCGCGACCCCGAGCGTCACCGCGCACAGCGCCGCGAAGCCGATGATCGCCACCGAGCGGGACCACGGCTTGAGGAGTGCGAGCCCGAACATTGCGCTCAGCGACAGCGTCAGCCAGCCCGCCGGCCACAAGATCGACTGCGTGCTGGTGCCGATGACCACCCTCCAGACGGCTGCCCCTGATGCGGCCGCGATGACCGCGTAGAACAGCGCCAGTAGCGCAATTGGAACTGGAATCATCTCACTGGTGCAACCCGCCCTTACTATGGACTATCGACTATGGACTATGGACTATTTTTCCAGGGCGACACGGCCGGTGCGGACGAGCTTGGTAATGCCATGGGGCCGCAGCTGCTCCACCAACTGATCCAGCGCCTTGGTATCGCCGGCCGCCTCGATGACGACGGATTGATCCGTCGTATCGGCGAGCTTGCCGCCGAAGCGCTTCACGATCTGCTCCAGCTCCCCGCGCGTCTTGCCGTTGGCGCCCACCCGCGCTAAGAGCAGCTCGCGGTCGATGAATTTGCCCTCGGTGAGTTCCTGGACGTCAATGACGTCAATGAGCCGCTCCAGCTGGTGTTTGACCTGTTCCAGCTTCACCGCATCGGCGTCCACCACGATCGTCATGCGGGAAATTGTCGGGTCTTCCGTCGTGCTCACGGTCAGCGAATCGATGTTGAATCCCCGCGCGCTAATGAGGCTGGAGACGCGCGCCAGGACGCCGAAATGGTTTTCCACCAGGCAGGAGATCGTGTGCTGTTCCGCCATCTCACGGGTTATCCAAGGCTCAGCTTGGCTTCTTCGTCCGGCTCGAGGTGCCGGTGCTGGGCGGTCCCGCCCTCGTCCTTGAGGCTCTCGTAGGTGCCCAGCATCTGGTCGTGCGGCTTGCCCGGAGCGATCATCGGCCAGCAGTTCTCGGTTTCCTCAACGAGGAAATCGATGATGGTCGGCCGGTCGGCCGTCTGCATCGCCCGGTCAATGGC
>JACQHS010000105.1 GCA_016198915.1 Candidatus Omnitrophota bacterium | reverse complement strand
GGTCGGTCCCGCCCTCGGGCAGCACGGCGTCAACATCATGGAGTTCTGCAAGAAGTTCAACGAGGCCACCAAGGGGAGAGAAGGACTCACCCTGCCGGCGGTGATCACGGTGTACGAAGACCGCTCCTTCACGTTCATCGTGAAGAGCCCCCCCGTGTCCGTCCTCCTCAAGCAGACCTGCGGGATCGCCAAGGCCTCGGGGAACGTACCGAAGGAGAAAGCGGGCCAAGTGAGCAAGCAGCAAGTGGCGGACATCGCTAGGCAGAAACAGCAGGATCTTAACACGCAGTCGCTGCCCGCGGCGGTCAAGATGGTGGAGGGCACGGCACGCAGCATGGGCATCGACGTCGTCTGATGTCAAGCAAACGATTTAAAAAAGCCGCGGCGCTGGTCGAAGCGAAGACCGCCTATCCGCTGGACCGCGCCGTGACGCTGTTGAAGGACATGCCGCCGGTGAAGTTCGACGAAACGGTCGAGCTGTCCGCGTCCCTGAATATCGACCCGAAAAAGACCGACCAGGTGGTCCGCGGCACAGTGACCCTCCCGCACGGAACCGGCAAGACGCGTCGGGTGCTGGTGTTCTGCAAAGGGGAGCAGGAACTCGTCGCCAGAAACGCCGGGGCCGACCACATCGGCGGCGCGGAGTTCATGGACAAAATCCAGGGGGGATGGCTTGACTTCGATGTCGTGGTCGCCACCCCGGACATGATGCGCGACGTCTCCAAGCTGGGGAAGATCCTGGGGCCCCGCGGCCTGATGCCAAACCCCAAGGCCGGGACGGTCACCGAGGACGTCGCGAAGGCGATCCAAGAGCTCAAGCAGGGCAAGGTCGAGTTCAAGATGGACAAGCTGGCCAACATCCATTTCGTCATCGGCAAGCGCTCCTTTCAGCCCCAGCAACTTGCAGAGAACGGCCGCGTCGCGGTGCAAGCGATCGTGCGGGCGCGCCCCAGTGCCGTCAAGGGGCGGCTGATCAGCCGCCTGAGTCTTTCCAGCACGATGAGCCCCGGCATCCTGGTGAATGTTGAGGGGTTTGAAGAAGACGCCGAGCAGGAAGAAGTATAGAACGATGCCGAACGTCGGCCGCCTGGTCAAAGAATCCGCCGTCAAACAGCTCTCGGAGCGGCTCGCGCAGCACCCCGAGTTCCTCGTGACCGCGATCACCCGCCTGCCGTCCGTGGAAGCGGACAGCCTCCGGCAGAAGCTGTTCGCGTCGCAGGCGCGGCTGATCATGGTCAAACAGACATTCGGCAGGCGGATGATGGGTCAGTTGGACCTCTCGGCCGTGACCGAGCTGTTCGAGGGTTCCGTCGGGCTGGTCCTGCCCGGCGAGGAGATCCTGCCGGCCGCCAAAGTCCTCATCGATTTTATCAAAACACATGAAGAGCAGATCGCGGTTCGCGGCGCCTTCATTGACGGGATGGTCTACGACAAGGCCCGCGTGGAACAGCTGGCGAGCCTCCCGCCGAAGCCCGTGCTGTTGGCTCAGGTCGTGGCAACCATTGAGGCGCCGCTGGCGGACGTCATCTTCACCCTGGAGCGATTGCTTGGCGATGTGATGTGGGTTGCCGAGCAAGCGGCGGCACAGAAGCCCGCGGAGTCCGCGCCGACGACCGAGCCGGGGGCCCCGAGCTCCGCTCGGGGTGGCGACGGGAGTGCCGCGGGCGGCGGTAGCCCGCGGCGCGCCGATGCCGAAACGCCTGAAGCTGCTTCCACACCAGAACCACCGAAACCTGAAACAGAGCAACCGAAAGCAGAGCAACCGCCAACGACACAGGAGGGATCGACGCCATGAGCGACACGCTGACCAAACGGGTTGAGGATGCGTTGAAGTTAACGGAGGAGATGACCGCCATCGAGCTGGCCAACTATGCCAAGGCGATGCGCGACAAGTTCGGCATCACTGCGGCTCCGATCGCGGTGGCTGCAGGACCGGCAGGCCCCGCCGGGGGCGGGGCCGGCGGCGCGGCAGCGGAGGCGCAGGAGATTTTCGATGTCGTCCTGACCAGCGCCGGGGCGAACAAGATTCAGGTCATCAAGGAGATCCGCACGATCACGAGCCTCGGGTTAAAGGAGGCCAAGGACCTGGTCGAGTCGCCGCCGAAACCGGTGAAGACCGGGATCAAGAAGGAAGAGGCGGACGAGATCAAGAAGAAGCTGGAAGCCGCGGGAGCCCAGGTTCAATTAAAATGAACACCCTCTTATGAGAAAACTGCTCAGCTTCGCGAAATTGCCGGAAGGGATTTCGCCTCCGGACCTTGTCGAGGTTCAGAAGCGCTCCTACTGGGACTTTTTGCAGGCGGACGTGCCGAAAAACAAGCGGCTCAACACCGGTCTGCAGGCGGCCTTCATGGAAACGTTCCCGATCGAGACCGCGGATAAGACGCACCGGCTGGAGTACGTCCACTACACGCTGGGCAAGCCGAAATATACCGTGATGGAGTGCCTGCGCAACGGCCTGTCGTACGCCGCGCCCCTGAAAGTCAAACTGCGGCTCGTGGCGCCCAAGGAAGCCAAGGAGCAGGAAGTGTATTTTGGGGAGATCCCCCTGATGACCGATGTGGGGACCTTCATCATCAACGGCGACGAGCGCGTCGTCGTCAGCCAGCTCCATCGGTCGCCCGGGGTCACCTTCGAGGTGACGGTGCATCCGACCGGTAAGCGGCTCTTCTCCGCGCGCATCATCCCCTACCGCGGGGCGTGGGTGGAGCTCGAGTTCGATCTGGCCGATGCCCTGCACGTGTCCATCGACCGGCGGCGGAAGATGGCGGGGACGATTCTCCTGCGGGCGCTGGGCTTCTCGTCCGACGAAGACATCCTCAACGCGTTCGGCAAGACGGAAACCGTCAGCTTCAGCACGCCGGCGGAGCTGAAGCCGCTCGTCGGCAGCTACTTGGGCGAGCGGATCGCTGACGGGACGACCGGCCAGGTGGTGCTGCGGGCGGGCACCAAGATCAGCGAGGAGTGGCTCGATACGATTTGGCAGAGCGGCAAGCGCGACCTTAAGCTCGTCAGCGAAGCGCCGGCGGAAATCTTGAAGACGATGGAAAAAGACCACACGACGAGCCGGGAAGAAGCGCTGCTCGAAATCTTCCGCCGGCTGCGCCCCGGCGATCTGGTCAACCTGCCCTCGGCCGAAGCCCTCATCCAGCGGCTGTTCCTTGACTCCCGCCGGTATGATCTGGGACGCGTGGGCCGATTCGTCCTGAACCGCAAGCTCGGGATGCAGGAAGGATTGGAGGCCCGGCTGCTGAGCGGCCAAAGCGTCGTGCAGATCATCAAGTACCTCTTAGGGCTTCGGCGGGGCGAAGGCGAAATCGACGATATCGACCACCTCGGCAGCCGGCGCGTGCGGTCGGTCGGCGAGCTGGTCTATCAGCAGTTCCGGATCGGGCTGGAGCGGCTCGAGCGGACGATCCGCGAGCGCATGGCGATCTACGATTTGGACAAAGTCATGCCGCACTCGCTGGTGAACTTCAAGCTCGTGGCGTCGGTGGTCCGCGATTTCTTCGCGCGGTCGCAGCTGTCGCAGTTCATGGACCAGACGAACCCGCTCGCCGAGCTGACGCACAAGCGGCGCCTCTCAGCGCTCGGCCCCGGCGGCCTGTCCAGAGAGCGGGCCGGGTTTGAAGTCCGCGACGTGCACCCCTCCCACTACGGCCGCATCTGCCCGATTGAAACGCCTGAAGGCCCGAATATCGGTCTCATCTCGAGCCTCACGGTGTTCGCCCGCATCAACGAGCACGGCTTCATCGAGACGCCCTACCGGAAAGTGAAGGACGGGGTCGTGACGAACCACATCGACTACCTCACGGCGGATCTCGAAGACCGCCACGTCATCGCGCAGGCCAGCAGCCCGCTCACGAAAACCAATCGCTTTGAGGAAGACCTCGTCAGCTGCCGCCATAAAGGCAACATCGTCCGCGTGCCTCCCTCGCAGGTCGAGTACATGGATGTCTCCCCAAACCAGACCGTCAGTATTGCCGCCTCCCTGATCCCCTTTCTCGAGCATGATGACGCGAACCGCGCGCTGATGGGCTCCAACATGCAGCGCCAGGCGGTGCCGCTGATGTTCACCGACGAGCCGACGGTGGTGACCGGCATGGAGCGGCGCGTCGCGGTCGATTCCGGCGCCTGCATCGTGGCCAAGGCCGACGGCACCGTGAGCCACGCGGACGCCCAGCGGATCGTCCTCGGCAACCACACCTATGAACTCAAGAAATTCCAACGCTCCAACGCGAACACCTGCATCAATCAGCGTCCCATCGTCAAACCCGGGGACCGGGTCAAGGCTGGCCAGGCCATCGCCGATGGTGCGGCGACGAGCCAAGGGGAGCTGGCGCTGGGGCGCGACATCCTCGTCGCCTTCATGCCCTGGCGCGGGTACAACTTCGAGGACGCAATCCTCATTAGCGAGAAGCTGGTCCGCGAAGATACCTTCACCTCGATTCACATTGAGGAGTTTGAGGTCGAGGCCCGCGAAACGCGGCTCGGCAATGAAGAGATCACGCGGGATATCCCCAACGTGGGCGAAGAGGCGCTGAAGGATCTCGACGAGCAGGGGATCGTGCGCATCGGCGCGGAGGTCGGCCCGCGCAGTGTGCTCGTCGGCAAGGTGACGCCGAAGAGCGAGACGGAGCTGACGCCGGAAGAAAAACTGCTCCGGGCGATCTTCGGGGAGAAGGCCGAGGATGTGCGCGACACAAGCCTGCGGGTGCCGGCCGGCGTGGAGGGCATCGTGGTCGATGTGAAAATTCTCACGCGCAAGGGCGCGCGCCCCAAATCGAAAGAGGAGCAGCAGCAGGAGCATCAGCAGATCGACGTCATCCGTAAACACTACAGCGAACAAGTGACGAAGCTGGTCGGTGAGCGGCTGGAGCGGCTCGTGAAGCTCATGGAGGGCAAGAAGCTGGCCGCGCCCCTGGCTGAATTGGACAGCGGGGATACGCTCATTGACGCCGGGCGGACGGTCAAGGCCGGCGACCTCAAGCGGTTGGCCCGCTGCGATTTCGCCTACGTCAAATTCCATGACGCCCCGAACCTGGAAGCGGAGATCCGGCGCGTCGCGGAGTTCTTCGATGAGTCGATCCGGGACCTGCGCTCGGAAGAAGAAATGGAAGTCGACAAGATCAAGCGGGGCGACGAGCTGCCGCCGGGCGTGCTCAAACGGGTGGTCGTCCAGGTCGCGTCCAAGCGGAAGGTCCAAACCGGTGACAAGATGGCCGGCCGTCACGGCAACAAGGGCGTCATCGCGAAGATCCTCCGCGAGGAGGATATGCCGTTTCTGCCTGACGGCACACCGGTCGAGGTCGTCTTGAATCCGCTGGGGGTGCCCTCACGAATGAACGTGGGGCAGATCCTGGAAACGCACCTGGCCTGGGCCGCCAAAATCCTTAGGCTTCGAATTGCGAGTCCGGTCTTCAACGGCGCGACGGAAGAAGAGATTCGAGATCTCCTGAAGAAAGCGAAGCTGCCCCTGCACGGCAAGATCCGTCTCCACGATGGGTTCACGGGTGAGCCGTTCGACCAGGAGACGGTCGTGGGCTACCTCCACATGATCAAATTGGTCCACCTCGTGGATGACAAGATCCATGCGCGCTCCATCGGTCCGTATTCGCTGGTCACCCAGCAGCCGCTCGGCGGCAAAGCGCAGTTCGGCGGCCAGCGCTTCGGCGAAATGGAAGTGTGGGCGCTGGAGGCCTAT
The DNA here is from genome assembly GCA_016198915.1 of Candidatus Omnitrophota bacterium. Taxonomy (GTDB): domain Bacteria; phylum Omnitrophota; class Gorgyraeia; order Aquiviventales; family Aquiviventaceae; genus JACQHS01. The sequence goes on along the minus strand of JACQHS010000105.1, from coordinate 920 downwards.
GGCGCGGCCTATACGCTGCAGGAGCTGCTGACGGTGAAGTCGGATGATGTCGCCGGCCGCACGCGGGTCTATGAGGCGGTCGTGAAAGGGGAGCACATGCTCCAGCCGTCCGTGCCCGAATCGTTCAACGTGCTCGTCAAGGAGCTCCAGGGGCTGGGGCTGGATGTGCGCCTTGAGCGTAAGGAGAAAGTCGTCACCGGAGCGGAACTGTTCGATGAGCTGGTGAAGCGCGAGCTGAGCCACGCCGCCCTCGAAACGCCGAAGGCCAAATCATGAGCCCACCACCTGTTCAGAACGCTCTCAACATCAACGAAGTCAACGTGTTTGACGCGATCACCATCCGCATCGCCTCGCCTGAGGTGATCCGCTCCTGGTCGAAGGGCGAAGTGAAGAAGCCCGAGACGATCAACTACCGGACGCTGAAGCCGGAGAAGGACGGCCTGTTCTGCGAGCGCATCTTCGGCCCGACGAAGGATTTCGAGTGCAACTGCGGCAAGTACAAGAAGATCAAGCACAAGGGCATCACCTGCGACCGCTGTGGTGTGGAGGTGACGCATTCCAACGTCCGCCGCTCGCGGATGGGCCACATCGAGCTGGCCGCCCCGGTGTCGCACATCTGGTTCTTCAAGAGCGTGCCCTCCCGGATGGGCGCACTCCTCGATATGACGATGCGCGACCTGGAGCGGGTGTTGTACTACGAGGCGTTCGTGGTTACGGATCCGGGCAGCACCCCGTTGAAGGTGCGCGAGATCCTCACCGAGGACCGCTACCAAGAAGCGGTGAAGACGTACGGGAAAAGCTTCTCGGCCAAGATGGGCGCGGAAGCGGTCCATGACCTGATGACCAAGATTGACCTGTGCCACATGTCCCGGTTGCAGAACATGGAGCTCCTAAAGTCGATGGTTGAGCAGTCGCAGAAG